>DGDR01000170.1 GCA_002385545.1 Clostridium sp. UBA3947 | reverse complement strand
ATATGTTTGACAAACCAACATTTCAACAATTTAACATCTAGTATATATTCTTGCCATAATTAACTTCATTAATACAACTGATATACTATATTTCTCTTTTAATCAGTATAGGATTTCATTTTTTCAAACTAGAAGAAAGACACTAGGTTTAACACCTAGTGTCTTTCTTCTATGAGCAAGTCTATAAGCCGAGTTCTGTATTTGACAGTCATCTATCTAGGCCTGCTGTTACCAGACAGGCTCAAGCGACGCACCCGGAGACGGGACGGGCCGCCCCATATGTCTCCCTATTCGGTCTTGCTTCAGGTGGGGTTTACATAGCCGCAAAGTCGCCAATGCGCTGGTGAGCTCTTACCTCGCCTTTCCACCCTTACCAAGCAGATATCAGAGGTCAGAAGTCAGATATCATAAAAAGCTAAAAGCTTTGCCTATTTAAGATAGCATCTGACATCTCACATCTGACATCTGCCTGGCGGTATATCTCTGTTGCACTTTCCTTGGAGTCGCCTCCACTGGGAGTTACCCAGCACCCTGCCCTATGAAGCTCGGACTTTCCTCTCCCCGGCATTACCGGGCAGCGACTGTCTGACTTACTCACAAAAATATATTAACACATCAATATAAGTTATGCAAAGGGAAATTTAAACCATAATCTTATATGGATCAAAATTTCTTTCTGAAACCTTCACTACTAAATCAATTTTCTCATTTTCAAGTAGTTTCTTGAAATTTTCTGCAAAAAGCTTAACAGCTGGCCACTCAGTACCAAAATGTCCTGCATCTATAACAGCAATGCCTTCCTCATAAAAATCACTGACATAATGATATGTAGTATCTCCTGTTATTATGCAATTAGCTCCTAGCTTTTTAGCTAAATAAAAGTAATCTTGACCACTACCATTTATTATTGCTATCTTATTCACCATCCAACTTGGCTCACCAGAATATCTTATATAGGATAATTTCAAATCCTCCTTTACCTTATTGCATAGGTCCTCCAAGGAAATAGGTTTTTTTAGGTCTATAAGCCTTCCTATGCCTTCTTTTTCTTTATTAGAAGCCATAGCACTTCCTTCCATTACAAGGCCTTTATCAAAGCCTAAAAGACTTACAATGAGATCATTAATTCCATCCTCTACCACATCTAGGTTGGTATGGCTAGCATAAATATTTATATTATTTTTTACTGCTAGTCTTATTTTTTTCCCTAATAGTGTTTCCTCTGTAATAGAGTTTGGCTTTCTAAAAAGCAAGGGATGGTGGCTTAGTATAAGTTCACAGCCTTTTTCTTTAGCTTCCTGAATTACATCTAAGGTGGTATCTAAGCTTACTAAAACCGAACTTATCTCAGCGTTAGTATCCCCTACCATTAAACCAACATTATCATATTCTTCTTTAAGCTTTGGTGGTGCAAATTTTTCAAGCACCTTGATTACTTCAACTAAACTTACAGACATACTAACAGCTCCTTTAGCTTCTCATTTATAATAATAAGCTCCTCTTTTCTTTTATTAGCAGCCTCTGTATCTTCATTTATATTTGAAAGTATTTTATCATTAGTTAATATTTTCTTACTTAAGTATTCTTTGAGCAGGGAATGCTTCTTTTCTATAAGCACAGGGCTGATTTCGTAATATATATCTTCTAGCACCCTCTTTATGCCATCATAACTTACCTTCATTATTTCATAGTATTTTCCTTCTTCATAACACAAATCTTCATCTATTATCCTATAGCCATGTTCATAAAGATATTTTCTTAAAACCTTACTGTGCTGTACTGGTTGTAGAATGATAGTCTCTAATTGATGAGCTATATCCTTTTCCTCTTCCAGTATAGATATTATTAAATATCCCCCCATGCCTGCAATTACTGCTGTTTGAGCCTCCTTGGGCTTTAGGGTGGATAGACCAGGCCCCTGTCTACATTCAATTTTACTTTCTAGGCCATAAAGCTTGATATTTTCTTCCGCCCTTTGTACTGGTCCCTTATTAATATCGGAAGCAATAGCCCTATCACATATATCCTTTTTTATAAGAAAAATAGGTATATAACCATGGTCGGTACCGATGTCCGCCATGGTTTTACACCTATCCACCATGTTAGCAACCCTTGTTAATCTATCACTTATAATCATAATATCACCTGTTATAAATAAAGCCATCTAATTTTATATACTGCCAAAACTACTTAAAATCCTTACTTGAATCAAGAAAAACACCATAACTATAATTAAACTTATATATAAATATCTATATGCTGTTTTTCTATCATATTTTGCACAAAAATATGCAGCGTAATACATGCAAAACAATATTATCATATTCATTATCCCATAGATCATTTGCTTAAAAACAAATTCCTTTGCACTTCCATATTCTATGGGTATAAAGGCTGCATCAAAGGATAAGGGCATATTTACCGGTAAGCTACCTCTAAGATATAAAATTGAAGGTATTACCATCATTAAAATGATAATTAAGGCAACCACTGATAGAAGTATAAGGAACTTTTTATCCTTATGTAACTCCACCCTTGAATCCTCATTATGCTCATCTATATAATTTGGAATATTGCAGCTTATTAAAGCTTCCTCAATTGGTTCAATTAACTCTGGTGAAATAGCATAACACATTTTCTTAGTTTTAAAAATCAAAGTGTTTTTTTCAGAAGATACAAACATTCGGACGGTACCAATTTTATCTACAATATCCCTGCCATATGAGAACTTGCTATTTCCCATACCAGCAAGCTTTACTCCATGTATAGGCTCCTTAGTAATCATATAACCTTCTATATCATTAACATTCACTGCAACTTTTTTTAGGTCCCAAAAAGATCTAATAATAATGTGATTGTCAATTAAAGTATATTTCATAGTTAAATCTAAGAAAAAATAGTACAAGAAATATAAGTCTACTACTATTAGAGTTACTAATAATATAGTACTCAATAGATATGTATTAACGACAGCAAACAGTAGACCAATAATTAAATTTGTAATTAAGGCAACAGAGAACATATATAATGTAGCTTCACCTCTTATGGGCTTAATATCCATATTTATATCACCCCTGTGTTTTAATTATAACATAGGTTAACTACTTTAGAAACTCCAAATGCTAACTCCTGGAGTTAGCATTTTGTTAAAAGGTGCTTTTAAATTTTCATAGAACATTAATCAAGATAGTCTTTCAATTTCTTACTTCTACTTGGATGTCTCAATTTTCTTAAGGCTTTAGCTTCTATCTGTCTTATTCTTTCTCTTGTTACATTAAACTCCTTGCCTACTTCCTCCAGAGTTCTTGCTCTTCCATCATCTAAACCGAATCTTAATCTAAGTACCTTTTCTTCCCTAGGAGTTAGTGTATCTAGCACATTTATCAACTGTTCCTTTAACATTGTGAAAGCTGCAGCTTCTGCAGGAGCCGGAGCCTCATCATCAGGAATAAAGTCGCCCAAATGACTATCTTCTTCTTCACCTATAGGAGTTTCTAGGGAAACTGGCTCTTGAGCGATTTTCATAATTTCTCTTACTTTGTCCACAGGCATTTCCATAATCTTAGCAACTTCTTCTGGTAGAGGTTCTCTACCTAATTCTTGCAACAGTTGTCTTGAAACTCTAATAAGCTTATTAATAGTTTCAACCATATGCACTGGTATTCTAATAGTTCTAGCCTGGTCAGCAATTGCTCTAGTTATTGCCTGTCTTATCCACCATGTAGCATAAGTACTAAATTTAAACCCTTTTCTAAAATCAAACTTCTCAACAGCTTTAATTAAACCTAAGTTTCCTTCTTGAATTAAATCCAAAAATAACATACCTCTGCCTACATAGCGCTTAGCAATACTTACAACTAATCTAAGATTAGCTTCTGCCAGCTTCTTTTTAGCAGCTACGTCTCCTTGCTCAATCCTTGTAGCTAATTCTATTTCCTCTTCTGATGTTAGCAAAGGTACCTTACCTATTTCTTTTAGATACATTCTTACAGGGTCATCTATGGCTATACCTTCCGGCACCGATAAATCAAGGTCCTCCTCGGTTACTTCCATGTCCCCCATATCCCCTATAACATCTATACCCATGGATTCTAAAACTTCATATATTTTTTCAATTTGCTCAGGCTGTAGTTCGATTTCCTCAAGCATGTCCATAATCTCTTTATAA
>DGDR01000187.1 GCA_002385545.1 Clostridium sp. UBA3947 | reverse complement strand
AGATAACCGTTGGCCAAATCATTAATACCCATGGAATAAAAGGAGAGTTAAAAGTATATCCTCTTACTGATGATATAAAAAGGTTTAAAAAATTAAAATATGTACTACTTGATGGGGAAGAAAAAAAAGTTCTTTGGTGTAAGCTTCAGAATGATAAGGCTATTTTAAAGCTTGAGGGTATAGATACAATGGATGCTGCAGAAAAATTAAAGACTAAATATCTGCAGGTTAAACGTGAGGATGCGGTTAAGCTGCCAGAGGGTAGATATTTTGTTGTTGATATAATTGGTTGTAAAGTCATAGATACTAAAGGAGAAGAAGTAGGAGAAGTAAAAGAAGTTATTTTTACAGGTAGTAATGATGTTTATTGGGTAAAGGGTAAGAAGGATATTATGGTACCTGTTATAGACTCAGTAGTAAAAGAGATAGATGTAGAAAATTCTAAAATAATTATTGAACCTGTAGAGGTATGGAATTATGAAGATTAGTATTTTAACTCTATTTCCTGAAATGTTCGATGTCTTTAATCATAGTATTATGGGGAGAGCTAAGGAAAAAGGAATTATTGATATTAGTATTTTTAACATAAGAGATTATACAAAGGACAAACATCGGAAGGTAGATGACTATCCCTATGGTGGCGGAGCAGGAATGGTAATGACGGTTCAACCAATTGTAGATACTATTAAGAAAGCTAAAGAAACACTAGAAGGTAAGGTTATTTTTCTTGGGCCCCGTGGGAAAACCTTCAATCAAGAAATGGCTAAGGAGCTTTCTAAGGAAGAGCATTTAATTTTTTTATGCGGTCATTATGAAGGCATTGACGAGAGGGCTTATAAGTATATTGATATGGAAATATCTCTTGGGGATTTTGTGTTGACAGGTGGAGAGAGTGCTTGTATACCTATAGTAGACAGTATATGTCGACTATTGCCAGGGGTCTTATCTAACGATGAAAGCTATAAAGATGAATCTTTTTATAATGGTTTATTAGAATATCCTCAGTATACTCGACCCTATGAGTTCGAAGGAGAAAAGGTACCAGAGGTTTTAATTTCTGGACATCACGAAAATATAAGACAATGGAGAAAATATCAGTCCTTAAAAATCACTGAGGAGAAAAGACCAGATTTATTCAAAAAATATCAGATTAGTGCTGAAGAAAAAAAGATATATAAAAAATTCTCTGGAAAATAGTAAAAAATATTTACATATTATAAAAAATCTATTGAAACGCGGCTTATACTATGATAAAATATGCCTTGTGCTAGTACGAACGGTCCTCTACCTTTATATAAGGTATGAACGTTAATGAAACTAAGGAGGGAATGCACAATGAATGAATTAATAAGATCTATTGAAGCTGAACAACTACGAACAGACCTAGCTGATTTCAAAGTAGGAGATACAGTAAAGGTTCATGTAAAAATCAAGGAAGGTAACAGAGAAAGAATTCAGGTTTTTGAAGGAACTGTTTTAAAGAGACAAAATGGTGGTATTAGAGAAACCTTCACAGTAAGAAGAGTTGCTTACGGTGTAGGTGTAGAAAAAACTTTCCCTGTTCATGCTCCAACAATTGAAAAAATCGAAGTAGTTAGACGCGGTAAAGTAAGAAGAGCTAAGCTATTCTATTTAAGAAATAGAGTAGGTAAGGCTTCAAAAGTTAAAGAATTAGTTTAAACTTTACTTAATTTTGAATGGGACTTGTATAAGTCCCATTTTTCGTAAAATCAAAATATATACTGAGGGATTGATGTATATGAAAATTAATTGGTTTCCTGGACATATGTTAAAAACTAAGAAAGAAATAAAGGAAAATTTAAAGCTAGTAGACTTAGTTATTGAAATACGAGACGCTAGAATTGTAAAATCTAGTGCTAATCCAGATATTGATGAAATATGTAGTGGTAAACCAAGAATTATTCTTTTAAATAAAAGTGATTTGTGTGAAGAAGCTATTGTTAAGAAATGGTGTAATAAATTATCTACGGGAGATATCAAGGCCTTAGCAGTGAACTGTGTAACAGGGAAAGGGTTAAAAGAAATAAAACCCTTAATAGACCAGTTGCTTAAAGAGAAAAATGATAGATTGAGAGCTAAAGGTATTGTTAATATAATTACAAGAGCTATGGTGGTAGGAATACCTAATGTTGGGAAGTCATCATTTATAAACAAAATGGCTCAAAATAATATTGCAAAAACAGGAGATAGGCCAGGAGTTACTAAAAGTAAGCAATGGATAAAAACAAAGATAGGCCTAGAACTAATGGACACTCCAGGAGTACTTTGGCCCCGTTTCGAAGATATGGAAGTGGGACTGAATTTGGCCTTTACTGGTGCGGTAAAAGATGAAGTTATTGATATAGAAGAATTAGCAATCAAATTGATAGAACGCCTACAAGTAATAGCTCCAGAAAAACTAAAGCAGAGATATAAGCTAGAGGAGCTATCTGCAGATCCACTAGAGACTATCAATAGTATTGCTAAAAAGAGAGGGGCCGTAATTTCTGGAGGAGAAATAGATTATAATAGAATATCAAATGTAATTTTAGATGAATTTAGAGGTGGGAAAATAGGTAAGATTTGCTTAGAAACAGTATAAAATAATGTGGGGTTTAATATGGAATTTATAGAAAAAATAAATAGCTTAGCATTCAAAGATATTAATACATACATAGGTAGCTTTACTGAATCGGAATTATTATGTAATCAAGATTTTTTGCTTTTAGTTAACAAGCTAAAAGAAGACTCTCGGAAGAATGTGGCGAAATTAGGTGAAACATTAGAAAAGAAATATAATAAATACATAGAAGAAGTAAATAGAGTACGAAAAATGTATGAGCTAGATAGAAGTTTTGGTGATTATAGACTAATTGCTGGAGTGGATGAAGTAGGAAGAGGTCCATTAGCTGGCCCTATAGTAGGAGCAGCAGTTATACTGAAGTACGAAGATTTAGTTACATCAAATTTAATTCTTGGTCTAAAGGATTCAAAAAAGCTAAGTACACAAAAACGCGAGGAGTTATTTAATATAATTATAGATAGAGCGGAATGTTATCATATTTCCGTTATAGATAACAATGAAATAGACGAAAAAGGTATAAGCTATTGCAATAATAAAATTTTCTTGGATGCTTGTGAGAATTTAAAAATAAAGCCTGAACTAGTTCTTACCGATGGATACCCAATCAGGGGTTATAATGGACCTAGTAATCATATAATTAAAGGTGATGCTAAGAGTGCCTGCATTGCTGCTGCTTCTATAGTTGCAAAAGTGTACCGAGATCGATTAATGAAGGCATATAGTGAAGAGTATCCCCAGTATGGCTTTGAAAGAAATGTAGGGTATGGTACAGAAGAACATATAGAAGCAATCCGTAAATACGGTATAACGCCTCTACATAGAAAGAGTTTTTTAAGAACGCTTTTATCTTAAAAAGCGTTCTCTAAATGATTTATTATGTAAGAATCATCATTATAGTTTAACAGGATTTCTATGACATCATATCTTATATTAAGATTAAAAAGCTTCTCTTTGTTAATAAACAAAAGAGAAGTCTTTTTTATTCTCTTCTGTTTATTTTTGCTTATAGCTTGTGCTGGAAAACCGAAATTCGTATTATATCGCGATTTAACCTCTATAAAACATATGAGATCCTTTTCTTTTGCTATAATATCAATTTCTCCGAATTGACTTCTAAAATTTTTTGATATTAATTTATAACCTTTGTTGAGTAAGTATTCCATAGCAATATTTTCGCCATAGGCACCAATTTCTCTTGTGTTAATCATATTATCACTTCCTTTTAAATAACCTTATCTTCTTCGATTTGTCTGTAGCTAAAGGCTTCCATTATATGGGGAGATCTTATATTTTCACTACCTTCCAAATCGGCAATTGTTCTGCTAATTTTTAATATTTTATTATAAGCTCTTAAGCTGAAAGGAAACTTATAAAAGAATCGTTGTAATATTTTTTCAGATTCGTTGTCTAGCTTACAATACTCTGCAATATGAGAATTTTTCATAGCTGCATTACATTGAATTTCTTGATTTTTAAACCTTGATTTTTGAATAGCACGAGCTGCTTCTACTCTAGATTTAATTGTTCTAGAGGATTCTTCCTTGCTAGTTGAAATTATTTCTTTATATTGATGTTGATAAGCAAAGGTAAATAAATCTATTCTATCGAGAAATGGACCTGATAATTTGCTTAAATATTTTCTCCTTTCATGATCGCTACATGAACATTCTTTTACTCTGCTTAAATAATAACCACAAGGGCATGGGTTTGAGGAGCCTATCAGCATAAAGTTTGCAGGATAGACCACCGTACCTGAATTTCTGCTTAAAGTAATTATTTTATTTTCTAGAGGTTCTCTTAGAACTTCCAATACATTTTTATCAAATTCTAATAATTCGTCTAAAAATAAAACACCATGATGGCTTAGTGTAATTTCGCCAGGAGCTAATTGAATTCCGCCACCAATTAATGCTGCTTTAGAACTAGAATGATGGGGACTTCGAAAAGGCCTAGTGGAAATTAAACCTTGATCTGAAGAAAGCTTTCCAGCAATACTATATATCTTTGTAATTTCAAGGGATTCTTCATAGGTTAAATCAGGTAATATTGTAGGAATTCTTGATGCCAGCATAGATTTTCCACAACCAGGAGGGCCTAAAATTATGATATTATGACCGCCTGCGCAGGCAATTTCTAAAGCTCTTTTTACAGCTCGTTGTCCTATAACCTCTGAGAAATCATAATTATATTCCATCTTTTTTATAGTAGAATTACTTTTGTAGGGAAACATATCCCGATTTTTTAAATATAAGGCTACTTGATTTAATGTATCAAAAGGAAATACTTGGGCCTTATGTAATAATGCACATTCATCTGCGTTAGCTTTTGGCACTATGAACTTATTAATGTCATTATTTAATCCTTCTATTATGATAGGAAGCGCACCTTTGATTTTTGTAATATCTCCATTTAAAGATAATTCGCCAGCAAAAATGTATTCATCTATATTTTCATAGTTAATTTGCTCTGTAGCAGCTAATATACCTATAGCTATTGGCAAATCTAGTAGAGAGCCTACTTTTTTTATGTCAGCTGGGGCTAAATTAACAGTAATTTTACCCATAGGAAAATCAAAACCAGAATTTATTATTGCTGAACGAACACGTTCTTTAGACTCTCTAACTGCCGTATCAGCAAGACCTACAATATTAAAAGCGGGTAAACCCCTAGATATTTCTACTTCTACTGTTATAATCATACCTTCAATACCACTATAAGTAGAACTTAAAATCTTAATAGCCATTTTACCACCTCTTCTATAATAGTTGACTTGTTTTTCAAAATTCATTCATCGGTATAAAGGTTTTTTATTTGGACATAATGAACAAATAAAAAATGGTGGTGAAATGTATGAATTTATATGATATATGGTTTAGCACTGTTAAGCTCCCCGATGAAATAAAGAATAATTTGATGAATTCCTTTAACAACACTGAAGAATTATGGTTTTTCTTACGTGAGAGTAAGGATTACAATTATTCTTTTTCTGTGAAGCCTTTATTAGATAGCATGAAACTAGGATATATAGAAAAACTCATGGATGTTACCATAAGGGAAGGGATAAAAATTATTACCAAAAAAGATGAGAATTATCCAAGTCTTTTAAAAAACTACGATGATTCTCCTTACGTTCTATATTACTTAGGTGATATTCAAAAGATAAATAAGTTGATAAACATATCTATAGTAGGATCTAGACTTTGTAGCAATTACGGTAAAGAAGTGACTAATATTATAACCTCTGAGTTAGCACCGTATAATGTTAATATAGTAAGCGGTATGGCTAAGGGGATAGACTCAATTGCTCATTGGGGGGCTATAAGAAATGGAGCTTTTAGCACTGCTGTGCTTGGTTGTGGAATAGATAGAATATATCCTACAGAAAACAAAAATTTATATAATAAATTAAAAGAAGTTGGATGTATAATCTCACAATTTCCTCCCTCTACGCCTCCCTTTGCATATAACTTTCCAATAAGGAACAGAATAATTAGTGGAATGAGCGAACTAATAATTGTAGTTGAAGCTGAAAAGAGAAGCGGGTCATTAATAACAGCTAATAGGGCTTTAGATCAAGGTAAACATGTAATGGCTGTACCTGGATCCGTTTTTTCTAGTAAAAGCAGAGGTACACATGACTTAATAAAAGATGGTGCAGATATATTTAGAGGCATAGAATCTATTTTAACTCTATTGAAAATTAACAATACTACTGAAAAAATGAAAAAAGAAAAAAAGTTAAGTAAGGAAATGGAGAAAGTTTATAGTGTTTTGACAGATACGCCTATGCATATAGATGATATAATAAAGATAACTAATATTGACATTAAGCTATTATATGAGTTATTATTGGAAATGCAACTTGAAGAAACCGTTAAATGTATAGCGGGCAATTATTATGTTAAAGTTAATGACGATTTTCAATAGAATTTTATTGTTAAGGGGGTGTGTCTTCGGCTTAATTGCTGAAGGGCTTATATGGGACAAAAACTAGTAATTGTAGAATCACCGGCAAAAGCAAAAACTATAAAAAAATATTTAGGTTCTACTTATGTTGTAGAGGCTTCCATGGGACACGTTAGAGATTTACCCAAAAGCCAATTGGGTGTTGATTTGGAAAATAACTATGATCCCAAATACATAACAATCAGAGGAAAAGGTGATCTTTTAGATAAATTAAGAAAAATAGCAAAAAAAAGTGACAAAGTATTCCTTGCAACCGACCCTGATAGAGAAGGGGAAGCAATATCTTGGCATTTGGCGAAAGCTTTAAATCTAGATGCAACTTCCCCTTGCAGAATAGAATTTAATGAAATTACTAAAACTGCAGTAAAAAATGCAATAAAGAATCCTAGAGCTATTAATGAAAATTTAGTGGATGCACAACAGGCTCGAAGAATACTAGATAGACTGGTTGGTTACCAAATAAGTCCTATATTATGGCGAAAGGTAAAATGGGGGCTAAGCGCTGGTAGGGTTCAATCAGTAGCCTTAAAAATAATTTGTGACAGAGAAGAGGAAATTTTAAACTTTGCTCCGAAGGAATATTGGACAATTGAAGTAGAGTTAAAAAAGCCTAAGGAAAAAAGTAGCTTCCAAGTAAAGCTAACATCATATAAGGGCAAAAAAGTAGAAATTGATAATGAAGAACAGTGTAAAAAAATTATTAATGAACTAAAAAATAACGACTTTATTGTTAAGCAAATAAAAAAAGGTAATAAGTTAAAAAATCCGTTACCTCCTTTTACTACTAGTACCTTACAGCAGGATGCTAACAGAAAACTTAATTTTTCCACTAAGAAAACAATGTCTATAGCCCAACATCTTTACGAGGGGGTTGAAGTGAAAGGTAAAGGCTCTATAGGTCTAATAACTTATATGCGTACAGATTCAGTGAGAATATCTGAGGAAGCTCAATCTAACGCCTTAAATTTTATAAGTACTAACTATGGCAGTTCCTATGTACCTAAGGAAAAGCGAATTTATAAAGGAAAGAAAAATTCTCAAGATGCCCATGAAGCTATAAGACCAACCTACGTAGAATTAACTCCTGAAGCTTTGAAGGATAGCTTAACTCCAGACATGTTAAAATTATATACCTTGATATGGAACAGATTTATAGCTAGTCAAATGGCATCATGTGTACTAGATGTTATTTCAGTAGATGTTGCTAATGGAGACTATTTATTTAAAGCTAGTGGTTCTAAGGTTAAATTTGAAGGATTTATGAAAATTTACGAATATACTAATGAAGATGAAGCTGACAGTATAACCATTCCAGAGCTAGAAGATAATGAAATTTTAGACAAAAAGAAAATAATTGATAAACAACACTTTACACAACCACCTGCACGCTTTACCGAAGCTTCATTAGTTAAAGTTTTAGAGGAATATGGTATTGGACGACCAAGTACATATGCACCAATAATCACTACTCTTTTGGAAAGAAAATATGTTCAAAGAGAAAAAAGGAACCTATTACCAACAGAACTTGGAGTAATAGTAAATACTATAATGTGTGAGTATTTTAAAGAAATAGTAGATGTGGATTTTACAGCTGAGCTAGAGAACAAGCTTGATTATATAGAAGAGGGTAAAGAAAAATGGCAAAGCACCGTTGATGATTTTTTTAAACCTCTAAAGGAATCCATAGAAATAGCGGAAAAAGAAATAAGTAAAATTACTATTGAGGATAAAGTTAGTGATGTTCCTTGTGATAAGTGCGGTAGAATGATGGTTATTAAACAGGGACGTTTTGGAGAATTCTTAGCTTGTCCCGGATATCCTGAATGCAAAAATACGAAACCGTTAGTTGAAGAATTGGATGTATTATGTCCAAATTGTCAAGGTAAGATAGTGGTTAAAAGGAGTAAGAAGGGAAGAAAGTTTTACGGTTGTGAGAACTATCCTGAGTGTAATTTTGTAAGCTGGCATGAACCTACTAATAAGCGATGTGAAAAATGCAATAGCATGATGATTTTAAAATATAGCAAGGCAAAAGGCAATTACTATGAGTGTATAAATGATGAATGTAAACATCAGCTATTAGAAAAGTAAGAAATAGTAAATTATTATTGACATCTTATATTAATAAAAACATTTTAAATAGGGATTGGGTGAGATAACCAAGATTAGAATTATTATAGAAGTGAAAGCTTCGTAGTTGAAATTTTAATTATAGTACCAATCCCTATTTTGATTTTTTGATAAAAAATGCTTCAACTCCTATTATCTTGTTGTATTGTAATAATTAAAGTTGAAAAACTTTGAGGGGTATGATATTATTAATGAGGTAATGAAAACAATTCTGAAACTTTTAAATATTTCAACAATTTAAACAATAACAGATAAAAGTTCGATGAACTAGGAGGTAAAATGATGTCTTCTCTATTAGATAAAACAAGAAAGTTAAATAAAATACTACAGAAATCTGGAGCTGAACCAGTAGTGTTTGATGACATATGTAAATTATTAAGTGAGGTTTTATCCTGCAATGTTTACGTCATAAGTAGAAAAGGAAAGATTCTTGGGTATAATTTTGCTGGTGATTTTGAATGTGAGATTGTTAAGAAGACAATAATTAGTGAAATGCGATTTCCAGAAGCATATAACAAAAAGTTGTTGAATGTTAATGAAACTTTATCTAACTTATATAATGAAGGTGTTTGTGCATTTATGGAAGAAGGGGAATGTACCTTAGATAATAAGATATCTACTATAGTACCTATAGTAGGAAATAGGGAGAGACTTGGAACACTATTGTTAGCTAGATTTGGTGAAGAGTTTACTGATAATGATCTAGTATTAGCAGAGTATAGTGCAACAATAGTAGGCTTAGAGATTTTAAGAGCCAAAACTGATGAAATTGAGGAAGAGGCTAGAAAAAAGGCTATAGTACAACTAGCAATAGGAACTCTTTCCTATTCGGAATTAGAAGCTGTAGAACATATATTTAACGAGTTAGAAGGCAATGAAGGATTACTGGTAGCTTCAAAAATTGCGGACAAAGTAGGAATTACCCGTTCAGTGATTGTAAATGCTCTTAGAAAATTTGAGAGTGCAGGAGTTATTGAATCAAGATCACTAGGTATGAAAGGAACCCATATTAAAATATTAAACGAAAAATTAATTGAAGAACTGGCTAAAATAAAATGATAAACAATGTTAAAAAATTGTTGAAGATAATTTATCCATATGATATACTACTTAAGTGAGAAAAATACACACATCATCTAATTCACAAAATGGTGCTGAAAAGTCTTTTGTGAGAATGAGGATGGTGGAGGAAAAACCAAGGAGGTAAAAATATGTCAGTTATTTCAATGAAACAGTTATTAGAAGCTGGTGTTCATTTCGGACATCAAACTAGAAGATGGAACCCTAAGATGGCTCCATACATATTTACAGAAAGAAATGGTATTTATATCATCGATTTACAGAAAACTGTAAAGAAAATCGAAGAGGCTTACGAATTTGTTAAGTCTATTTCAGCAGAAGGAAAAGATATCCTTTTTGTTGGAACTAAAAAGCAAGCTCAAGAAGCTATCGAAGAAGAAGCAATTAGATGTGGAATGCATTATGTAAAGAATAGATGGTTAGGTGGTATGCTAACTAACTTTAGAACAATTAAAACAAGAATTAAGAAGCTTGAAGAATTAAAGAAAATGGAAGAAGATGGAACATTTGAACTACTTCCAAAGAAAGAAGTAATCAAATTAAAGCATGAAGAAAAAGAGTTAGAAAAGAATTTAGGCGGAATTAGAAATATGACAGATAGCAATATTGGTGCGCTATTTGTAGTAGATCCTAGAAAAGAAAAGAATGCCATTTCTGAAGCTAAAATATTAGGTATACCAGTAGTTGCAATTGTGGATACTAATTGTGATCCAGAAGAAGTTGACTATGTAATACCAGGTAATGATGACGCTATTAGAGCAGTTAAGCTTATTACAGCAAAAATAGCTGATGCTGTTATTGAAGGTCGTCAAGGAGAACAATTGGCTGAGTAATTTTGCTAGAGGTAGGTGGAGCTATGCTTCATTTACCTTTTAAATTAACGTTAATAGGGAGGAATATACATGATAACTGCGCAAACTGTTAAAGAATTAAGAGAGAGAACTGGAGCAGGTATGATGGACTGCAAAAAGGCTTTAACTGAATCAAATGGAGATTTAGAAAAAGCTATAGAAATATTGAGAGAAAAGGGTTTAGCTGCGGCAGCTAAAAAAGCTGGCAGAATTGCAGCTGAAGGAATAGTTGAGACATTTGTATCAGAAGATTTGAAATCTGCTGGTATTGTTGAAGTTAACTGTGAAACTGATTTCGTAGCTGCTAACGAAGAATTTGTAGCATTAGCTAAGAATTTAGCAAAGCAAGCAGCTAACACAAATGCAACTAATATAGAAGAATTTGTTAATGAAAAATACATAGCTGATGAAAGTGTTACAATTAAGGATGTAACAACTGCACTTATTGCAAAACTTGGCGAAAACATGAATGTTAGAAGATTTGAAAAGTTTTCTGTAGAAGAAGGTTTAGTTCAAAGCTATATTCACGGTAATGGAAGAATAGGTGTTTTGGTTGAATTAGGCTGCAAGGTTCAAAATGATGTGGTTAAAACTGTAGCAAAGGATATTGCTATGCAAGTTGCAGCTGCCAATCCATTATTCTTAGATAAGGATAGTGTTGATGCAGAAACTTTAGAGAAAGAAAAAGAAATATATAGAGTACAGGCATCCAATGAAGGTAAACCAGCTAATATCGTTGAAAAAATGGTTGAAGGAAGAGTTAAAAAATACTTTAAAGAAGTATGCCTACTAGAACAAGTTTGGGTTAAAAATCCTGATTACACTATAACTAAGTATCTTCAAGAAAAATCAAAAGAAATTGGAGAGAACATCACTGTAAATAGATTTGTTAGATTTGAAAGAGGAGAAGGTATAGAGAAAAAGGAAGAAAACTTTGCTGAAGAAGTACAAAAACAAATGCAGCAGGTTAAGTAAAAAAAGGGACACTGCAGTGTTCCTTTTTTTGAAGTATTTTACTTTCATTTGGAGGTATTAAGATGAGCTCAAAATATAAAAGAATCATGCTTAAATTGTCTGGTGAAGCTCTAGCAGGCCCACAAGGATATGGAATCGATTTTGAAGTAGCAACAAGGATAGCAAAAGAAATTAAAGAATTAGTTGATATGGGGATAGAAGTAGGAGCAGTAGTTGGTGGCGGCAACATATGGAGAGGAAGAAATGGTACTGGTATGGATAGAACTACTGCAGATTATATGGGAATGCTAGCTACTTGCATTAATGCAATGGCTCTACAAGATTCTTTAGAGTCCATCGGAGTTATGACGAGAGTTCAAACTGCCATAGAGATGAAAGAAGTAGCAGAACCTTATATTAGAAGAAGGGCTATGAGACATCTAGAAAAAGGTCGTGTGGTTATATTTGCAGCTGGAACTGGTAATCCATATTTCTCCACAGATACAACTGCTGCATTGAGAGCTGCGGAAATAGAAGCAGATGTGATTCTATTAGCTAAAAAGGTTGATGGAGTATACGATAAAGATCCTCATAAGTATAGTGATGCAAAGAAGTTTGATGAATTAACATATATTCAGGTTTTAGAAAAGGGACTTCAGGTTATGGATTCTACTGCTACTTCCTTATGTATGGACAATAACATTCCTATTATAGTATTTTCTTTAGATGAACCAGGGAATATCAAGAAAGCTGCTATGGGAGAAAAAATTGGTACGATAGTATCAAAAGTATAGAGGAGGTTATTATGATAAAGGAAATAATAAGCAAAGCTGAGGAAAAGATGTCAAAAACCATACAAGTTCTAAAATCTGATTTGGCTACTTTAAAAGCTGGTAGAGCCAATCCTACCATGCTTGACAGAATTGAAGTTGAATACTATGGGAGCATGGTGCCTATTAATCAAGTTGCTAATATTTCAGCTCCTGAACCTAGAATGCTTCTTATTCAACCTTGGGAAAAAAGTACATTAAAGGCTATTGAAAAAGCAATATTAAAATCTGATTTGGGTATTAATCCAACTAATGATGGATCAGTAATAAGACTTTTAATTCCTGAGTTAACTGAAGAAACAAGAAGAAATTTAGTAAAGCAAGTAAAAAAGATCGGTGAAGATTCTAAAATAGCAATAAGAACTATTAGAAGAGACGCTAATGATAAGATAAAAGCTTTAAAGAAAGACGGCGAATATTCTGAAGATGAAATAAAAAAAGCTGAAGATGATATTCAAAAAAGAACCGACAATTTCATAAAAGAAATAGATAGAATTGTTGAGGTTAAGGAAAAAGAAATAATGACAATATAAACCTGCACTTTGCAGGTTTTATTTCTAATATCATCACTGTTGTAAGGATGTGCTGTTTATGTTTTTATTTCATAAAAAACGAAAAATCAAAGAAAATCATATTAGTGATAATATACCAAAGCATATTGCCATAATTATGGATGGTAATGGTCGATGGGCAAAAGAGCGAAATCTTCCTAGAACCATGGGGCATAGAGCAGGTGTTGAGACAATCCGTAGAATTGTAAAAGAATGTAACAAATTAGGTGTTAAATATTTGACTCTATATGCTTTTTCTACAGAAAATTGGAAAAGGCCAAAGGAAGAAGTAAACGCTTTGATGAAATTATTGCTAGAATATTTAAGAAAAGAAGTAGAAGAGTTACATAGTAATAACGTAGTAGTTAATCATATTGGAGATATTTCAAAGCTGCCTTTGGCTTGTCAAGAGGAATTGATTAAAGCCTACAATAAGACAAAAAACAATACGGGAGTAGTGCTTAGCCTAGCATTAAATTATGGTGGACGTGATGAAATAATTCATGCAATAAAAAATGTATTAGTTCAATATAAAGAAGGTAAAATTGATATAAATGATATTAACGAGGAATCATTCAACAATTATCTCTATACAGCGGGTATGCCAGATCCTGATTTAATTATAAGACCTAGTGGGGAAAAAAGAGTAAGTAATTTTTTGCTATGGCAAAGTGCTTATTCTGAATTTTGGTATTCAACTATTAATTGGCCTGATTTTACTGTGGAGGATTTACATCAAGCGATAATGGATTATCAAAATAGAGACAGAAGATTCGGCGGTGTTAAGTAAAAGGGGGATATACGGTGAACAATAGATACTTAGGAGCGCTCTTGATTGCACCTTTTTTCATATTTATTTTTTTAGGTAACTATTATTTAGCTGCTTTTATTATGGTTATTTCTTTAATTGGTATACGAGAGTATTTCAATGCTATAAAAAGTAAGGATTATAAACCATCAACCCTTATATGCTATGCGGCAACCCTAATATATTATGCAATTTTAATATATAATAAGAACGGAGAACATATAGGTAGCTTTATTATAATCTTAACATTAGTATTATTATGTATACCTGTTATTAATATTAAGTATACTTTTATTGATTCATCACTTAGCTTACTGGGGGTTTTATATGTTGCTGTTTTCTTTAGTTGTATTCCATTAATTAATTTTAAAGCTGGTGGCAACATTTTAGTTTGGCTAGTGTTTATAACATCCTGGGGATGTGATACTGCAGCCTATTATTCTGGAAAAGCTTTTGGAAAGAGAAAATTGTGTCCTAAGGTGAGCCCTAAAAAAACTATTGAAGGTTCTGTAGGTGGAGCTATAGGTGCTGCTATTATCACTTTAATATTTGGTTTAATTATGGAAAATAAATTTACTATAATGAATCCTGTTCATTATGCAGTTATTGGTTTGATTTGTGGAGTTATGTCCCAATTTGGTGATTTAGTAGCCTCTTCTATAAAAAGATATGTGGGGATTAAGGACTATAGTCATTTAATTCCAGGACATGGTGGTATTTTAGATAGGTTTGATAGTATTATTTTTTCATCAGTTGTGATCTATTACTATTTAACCATAATAGTTAATATTTGATATTTATGAAAGGAAGGTAGTATAATAATTTTGGTAACTATGCTACTTTCTTTTTATTTATTGAGCAATGTATAATCATTTGATATTAAATATTGCTTATTTCAGTTGAAAAATATATTATTATTAATATAACCTAAAATGGTACATAATTATATATTGATTACGAATCTTTGAGGTGATACGGTGAAGTACATAACTTTATTAGGGGCAACTGGTTCCATAGGGATTCAGACTCTAGACGTTTTAAGAAAAGAAAAGGAAACATTTAAACTTATAGCAGTTTCGGCTTATAGAAATTATGAAAAAATGGCTTCTATAATAAATGAATTTGAACCTAAATATGCGGTATTAATGGATGAGGATGCCTATGAAAAATTAAAAGATTATTGTGAATCAAGTAACAAAAATACACAAGTTCTCTTTGGTATGGAAGGCTTACTTGAGATTGTAGCAATACCTGAAGTTGATATTGTTGTAACTGCTATTGTAGGGATGGTAGGTATACAGCCTACGTTGAAGGCTATTGAAAATGGAAAGAATATTGCCTTAGCTAATAAGGAAACCTTAGTAGCTGCAGGTGAAATTGTAATGGAAAAAGCAAGAGCTCATAAAGTAAGCATTTTGCCTGTAGATTCAGAGCATAGTGCTATATTTCAATGTTTACAGGGTAACTCTATCGATAGAATTAACAAAATAATTTTAACTGCCTCTGGTGGTCCCTTTCGAGGTAGAAAATTTGAAGATCTGAAATTTGTAAAGAAGGAAGAAGCTCTAAAACATCCAAATTGGAGCATGGGGAGTAAAATATCTATAGATTCTGCCACCCTTATGAATAAAGGTCTAGAAATAATTGAAGCTCGTTGGTTATTTAATCAGCCTTATGAAAAAATTGAACCTATAATTCATCCTGAAAGTATAATTCATTCTGCAATAGAATTTTCAGATGGTAGTATAATAGCACAATTAGGAAATGCTGATATGAGACTTCCTATTCAGTATGCTTTAAATTATCCTAGCAGGGGTGAGATGCTTGTAGAGCCTTTAGACTTAGCAAAGGTAGCAAAGCTTACCTTTGAGGAACCTGACTACCATAATTTTCCCTGTCTAAAGCTTGCTATTGAGGCTGGTAAATGTGGAGGTTTGATGCCTACTATTTTAAATAGTGCAAATGAAATTGCTGTAGATTTATATTTAAAAGATAAAATCAATTTCGGACAAATTTATAGTATAATAAATGAATGTATGAATAAGTTTGATTATTCCATAGAATGTACTTTAGAAAGTATATTAGATACTCAGAAGAAAGTTATAGATTATATAAATACCAAGTACTTACAGGAGGTATAAATGTGAATATTTTATATATATTAGTTGGTTTTTTAGCTTTTGGTTTTTTAGTAATTGCCCATGAATTTGGACACTTTATTGTGGCAAGATTAAATAATGTAAAGGTGGAAGAATTTTCGTTAGGCATGGGGCCTAAAATTATAGGAATAAAAGGTAAGGAAACGGAGTACTTAATTAAAGCTCTTCCAATAGGTGGTTATGTAAAAATGCTAGGAGAAGAAGGACAGTCAGACGATCCTAGAGCCTTTTCTAATAAGTCCCCCTTAAGAAAATTAAGTATAGTTTCTGCTGGCCCAATAATGAATATTTTATTAGCTATTGTATTATTTACTATCGTTGGTTATAGTAGAGGGGTAGCTACTACACAGATAGGCGAAGTGGTAGATGATAAACCGGCTAAGGCTGCTGGTATCATGGTTAATGATGTTATTAAAGAGATTGATGGAAAGCAAATAACTACATGGAATGACCTTTCAAATGCTATTGTGAATAGTGAGGGTAAGGAATTAACTATTACTATAGAAAGAGATTCTGAAATAATTATTAAAAAAGTTAAACCATTTTATGACGAAAAGTCAAAGGAATATAAAATAGGGATAGCAGCTAAGGTTGCTAGACCATCAATTACCAAAAGCATTTCCACTGGATTTGAAGAAACATTTAGTTTGATAAAACTTACTTTTTCTGCTTTCGGTCAGATTTTTCAAGGTAAAGTTTCCAAGGATGATATCGGTGGACCTATTACAATATTTAGGGTTTCAACACAAATGGCAAGAGAAGGTACAATACAATTGCTGGCTTTTGTGGCTTTTATTAGTATTCAGCTTGCAATTTTCAATATAATTCCTTTCCCTGCTTTAGATGGTGGATGGATATTTATATTTCTTTTGGAAATTATAACAAGAAGAAGACTAAATGAGAAAGTGGTAGGTATAGCAAATTATATAGGTTTTTCAATTCTTATGCTATTGATGATAGTAGTGCTCATAAAAGATATACTGTTCCCAGTTCAATTTTAGAGGATGTGATTATATGGAAAGACGAAAAACAAGAAAAATAAAGGTTGGGAATATATTTGTAGGTGGAGATGCACCTATAACTGTTCAGTCCATGACTAATACTGATACAAGAAATGTGGAAGCAACAGTAGAGCAAATAAAAAGACTTCAAATAGCAGGCTGCGACATTATAAGATGTGCTGTTCCTGATGTGGAGGCTAGTGAGGCTTTGAAAAAAATTACGGAGCAGATTTCTATTCCATTAGTAGCGGATATTCATTTTGACTATAGATTAGCAATAAATGCAATTAACAATGGAGTATCAGCTTTAAGGATTAATCCCGGAAATATCGGTAGCATAGAAAGAGTAAAATTGGTAGCAGAACATGCTTTAGATAAAGGCATACCTATAAGAATCGGCGTAAATAGCGGCTCCTTGGAGAAAGAACTGCTATCTAAGTATGGTAAGGTATGTCCTGAGGCCTTAGTTGAAAGTGCTCTGAGACATGTAGATATCCTAGAAAAGGTTAACTTTAATGATATAGTTATCTCCATAAAATCTTCAGATGTGATGCAAATGATAGAGAGTTATAGATTAATTTCTAAGAAGGTAGACTATCCTCTACATGTGGGAGTAACAGAAGCTGGCACTACTTGGAGAGGTACCATAAAGTCTAGTGTTGGAATAGGAACTCTTCTAGCAGAAGGGATTGGTGATACAATAAGAGTATCACTAACAGATGATCCGGCAGAGGAAGTAAAGGTAGGAAGAGAAATCTTAAAATCTTTAGGTATAATTAAGCAGGGACTTACCTTTGTTTCCTGTCCTACCTGCGGTAGAACCCAAATCAACCTTATTAAACTGGCACAAACTATTGAAGATAAGCTAAAGGATATAGATAAAGATATAAAGGTTGCAGTTATGGGTTGTGTAGTAAATGGACCAGGTGAAGCAAGAGAAGCGGATATAGGTATTGCTGGAGGTAATGGTGAAGGGCTTATTTTTCGAAAAGGTGAAATTATAAGAAAAGTTAAGGAAGAACAACTGGTTGAAGCACTAATGGAAGAGATTGAAAAGATGTAGAAGCTTGTTAACTTTAATTTTTCCTTGTAATATTTTACTGTCTATGTTACAATAACACTGATGAATTGCTATATTTTCAGCTAAAGGAGTGGGAAGATATTTAAAACCCGCTCTTTCTATTTGTTTCTAATGCGCAACTAATGTTGCGTTTTTCATTAGGTTCCTAATAGAAACTGCTATATAGAACAGAATATAAATAGAATCCATAAAGAGGAGGGATAATTTGAAAAAACAAGAGTTGCTTGAAAAATTAAATCAACTAATTGAGCCTATAGTTACAGGACTAGGGTATGAACTTTATCATATTGAGTATAAGAAAGAAGACGGAGAATATTATTTAAGGGTTTATATAGATAAGGAAGGCGGTATTAACTTATCTGACTGTGAAAGAGTTAGTAGACCTGTAAGTGATATGCTTGATATTGAAGATCCTATTCCAGATAGTTATTATCTAGAAGTATCCTCACCAGGAATTTTTAGAGAGTTATTTAACGACAAACATTTGGAAAAGCATATAGGCAGCACTGTAAAAATTGCGTTTAACGGCGTATTCAACGGGAAAAAATCCTTAACAGGTGATTTAAGAGCCTTTGATAATGAAAATATTTATATAAATACTGATGATCAAATAAAAGTACCAAGAGAAAAGATTAAATCAATAAGTCTTGAGGGGAGTTTAAAGGAGGGTAATACCAATGAATGAGGAGTTTATTGGGGCTTTAAGGGAGATAGTAAAGGAAAAGGGCATTAGTGAGGATCTTCTGTTTACTACCATAGAGGATGCTTTAGTAGCCGCTTATAAGAAAAATTATGCAACAACAGGAAGTGCTGCTCAAAATGTGAGAGTAAGTATGAATAGAGAAACTGGAGAAATTCATGTTTATTCTCAGAAAAAAGTATGCATGGATGTGCAGGATAATATCAATGAAATTTCATTAGAGGAAGCTAAAAAGATAAATCCAAGATATCAAATAGGTGATATTGTTGAGTTGGAAGTTACACCACGTACTTTTGGAAGGGTAGCAGCTCAATCAGCTAAGCAGGTTGTAGTGCAGAGAATCAAAGAGGCAGAAAGAAATATAATTTATAATGAGTTTGTTGAAAAAGAATTCGATATTATTACTGGAGTAGTTATTAGAAAAGATAAAGGTAATGTTTTTGTAGACTTAGGTAAGATTGAGGCGGTTTTAGGACCAAATGAGCAAATGCCAGGAGAAGAGTATAATTTTAATGAAAGATTAAAATTATACATTGTTGAAGTTAAAAATACTACAAAAGGTGCACAGGTAATTGTATCAAGAACTCATCCAGGTTTGGTAAGACGACTTTTCGAATTAGAGGTTCCAGAAATATACGAAGGAATAGTAGAAATAAAGAGTATTGCAAGAGAAGCTGGATCAAGAACTAAAATTGCTGTGAGCTCTAATGATGAGAATGTTGATCCTATGGGAGCTTGCGTTGGCCCACGAGGTACTAGGGTTCAAAATATTGTAGATGAATTAAAAAATGAAAAAATCGATATTATAAAATGGGATAAGTTACCTGAAGTGTATATAGCTAATGCATTAAGTCCAGCAAAGGTACTAGACGTATCAATTAATGAAGAGCTTAAGTCTGCACAAATTATAGTAGATGATTCTCAACTATCTTTGGCCATAGGAAAAGAAGGACAGAATGTTAGGTTAGCTGCAAAATTAACTGGATGGAAGATAGACATTAAGAGCAAATCACAAGTTGAAAATATGGGTTAAGATAGGAGGTTTCTGGGTTGAAAGTTAGGAAGATACCTTTAAGAATGTGTACTGGATGCATGGAAATGAAGCCTAAAAAGGAACTAGTAAGGGTTGTCAAAAATAAAGAAGGTGAAGTTTCCATGGACTTAACAGGTAAGAAACCAGGTAGGGGAGCATACATTTGCAGAAGTATTGACTGTCTAGAAAAAGCCTTTAAATCTAAAAGATTAGAAAAAAACTTAGAAACTAAAATATCTGAAGAACTGTATGAAAATCTAAAGGGAGAAGTTGTTGATGAAGGATAATTTTCTTCAGTTTTTAGCTTTAACAAAAGGTGCAGGAAAATTAATAGAAGGATACAACAAATGTGAAGAAAAAATAAAACATGGTAAAGTATTTCTTTGCATTTTGTCTAAAAGTATTTCTGATAATTCATATAAGAAATTTAAAAATCTTTGTGAAAGATTTAATGTTAAATTGATTTATGATTATGATAAGGAAGATTTAGGCGGTATATTAGGAAGAAAGGAAATAAATGTGCTCGGCGTTATAGATTATAATATGGGCACAAAATTGATGGAAATTTATAATGCCAACCAAAATAACCGGGGGTGAATATATGTCGAAAATAAGAGTATATGAATTGGCAAAGGAATTAAATATATCTAGTAAAAAATTAATTTCAATGTTACAAGAAGAATTTAATGTTGAAGTTAAGAATCATATGAGCGTTATAGAAGATGAAGATGCAGAACTTATTAAGGAGTTATTAACTGAAAAGGAAGAAGAGAATAGCAAAGATTCAAATGCTGCAAAAGTAGAAGATTCCTTTGATGAAGATAAAGATGAAATAGATGTTTTAGAAAAATATGAGGAATTATATTCAAATCAAAAGTCTTTTGTAAAGAATAAAAAGAAAAATAAGCAAAATAAAACAGCTTCTAATATTGTTGTAGAAGCTAATGAAGATAATAATGCTGCTAGCAGAGAAAATAGCATTATAGAAATACCTTCTACTATTACAGTTAAAGAATTTGCAGAAAAGATAAACAAACCATCTACTGAAGTAATTAAGCAGTTAATATTTTGTGGAGTTATGGCTGCAATTAATCAAGAGATTGATTTTGCAACAGCGGAAAAAGTTGCGGCTAAGTTTAACATTAGTATAATAGAAGCAAAAGATGAGGGAAATGTTATAGAAGAAGATTTGGATTTTGAAGAGGATTCAAACACAGAGAAAAGACCTCCTATAGTAACAGTTATGGGACACGTTGATCATGGTAAAACATCTTTATTGGATGCTATTAAGAAGTCTAAAGTTACAGCTACTGAGGCTGGTGGTATCACTCAGCATATAGGTGCTTATACAGTTAAAATTAATGATGAAATAATCACCTTTTTAGATACTCCTGGTCATGAAGCTTTTACAGCTATGAGAGCAAGAGGAGCACAAGTTACAGATATTGTAATATTAGTTGTAGCTGCCGATGATGGAATTATGCCTCAGACTCAAGAAGCGATAAGTCACTGCAAAGCTGCTAATGTTCCTATAATAGTAGCTATCAATAAAATGGATAAACCAGAAGCTAATGCTGATAGGGTTAAACAAGAGTTAACAGAGTATGGCTTGGTTTCTGAAGACTGGGGCGGGGATACTATTACAGTTCCTGTATCTGCTAAGACAAAGCAAGGAATTGATGAATTGTTAGAGATGGTTCTTTTGACTGCAGAAATGCAGGAATTAAAGGCAAATCCTGCTAGAAAAGCAAAAGGTACTGTTATAGAGGCTAAATTGGATAAGGGTAGAGGTGCTGTAGCAACATTATTAGTGCAAAATGGTACTTTACATGTAGGTGATTCAATACTAGTAGGTACTACTTATGGAAAGATAAGAGCTATGTTTGACGATAAAGGAAAGAAAACTAAGACAGCAGGCCCATCTATACCTGTGGAAGTATTAGGTTTATCGGAAGTACCTTCAGCAGGAGATAAATTTACTGTAGTTAAAGATGAAAAAACTGCCAGACAGATGGCTGAAGCAAGAAAGCTAAAATTAAAAGAACAGCAAAGTTTTGCCCACAGAGTATCTTTAGAGGACTTGTATAGCCAAATACAGGAAGGTAAGGTTAAAGAGTTAAGCTTAATTGTTAAGGCAGATGTTCAGGGATCTGTTGAAGCTATGAAGCAATCTTTAGAAAAATTATCTACAGATAGTGTTAAAGTAAGAGTATTACATGGTGCTGCTGGAGCTATAACTGAAACTGATGTTACTTTAGCATCAGCATCAAATGCAATTATTATTGGTTTCAATGTCAGACCAGACTCTAATGCTGCAGCATTAGCAGAAAAGGAAAAAGTTGATATAAAGACATATCGTGTCATTTATACTGCTATTGAAGACATTAAGTCTGCTATGATCGGAATGTTAGAGCCTGATTACAAGGAAGTAATTCTTGGTACTGCAGAAATTAGGCAAACCTATAAAATATCTAATGTTGGATCAATTGCTGGATGTTATGTTTTAAGTGGTAAGATTGTAAGAAATTGTGACATAAGACTTATACGAAATGGAATAGTAATCTTAGAGGGCAAACTTGCTTCATTAAAGAGATTTAAAGATGATGTTAAAGAAGTTGCTGCTGGTTATGAATGTGGCTTAAGTATAGAGAAGTTCAATGATATAAAAGAGGGTGACATAATAGAAGCTTACGCTATGGAGGAAGTAAAAAGAAGTCATCTATAAAGGGGTGATATAAAATGGCTAAATATAGAAGTAGCAGAATCAATGAAGAGGTAAAAAAGGAACTCAGCGATATAATTCGAAATGAGTTAAAGGACCCTAGAATTAATGCTATGATAAGTGTAACAAATGTAAATGTTACAAAGGACTTAAGCTATGCAAAAGTTTATGTTAGTATATTTGGAAAACCAGAAGAAAAGGAAAGTACTTTAGCTGCCTTAAAAAGTTCCAGCGGTTTTTTACGAAAAGAATTAGGTAATAGAATGAATTTGAGATTAACCCCTCAGATAATTATTGAGTTAGATGAATCTTTAGAACACAGTATGCATATAGAAGAGTTGCTTCATAAAATTAAAGGTGAATAATATGTTAAATAAGATTGCTGAAGTAATTAAAAAATCGAAAAGGATAAATATATCATTCCATGTATCACCGGATGGAGATTCCATTGGTAGTGCTTTAGGTCTAATGCATGGATTAAGAAAATTAAATAAGACTGTCAACATAGTATGCAAAGAAACTGTGCCTGAAGTTTTCAACTATTTACTAGGGGTTGATGAAATCAATATAAGTACAGGGAAGTTAGATTATGCTGTTGATTGTGTAATTGTATTAGATTGTGGAAATGTTGATAGAATAAATTTTGATACTTCAGACTTAAGTGCTAGAAATTATGTGTTATTAAATATTGACCATCACTTATCTAATGACCACTATGGCGATATTAACTATGTTGATGCTTCCTATAGCGCAGTAGGTGAAATAGTATATTTATTGCTTAAGGAATTAGGAGTTACCATTGATAAAGAAATAGCTAAATGTTTGTATACTTCAATAATAACTGATTGTGGAAGTTTTAGATTTTCTAATACCACAAGACTAACACATAGCATTGCAGGAGACTTAATATCTATGGATATTGACTTTCCTGCAATACATAGCCTAATTTATGAAAACAAGAACTATTCTTTAGTTAAGTTATCAGGTAAAGTAATTGATAATATGTTTTTGTGTTGTGATAATAAGGTTTGTTTCATGGAAGTTAGTCAAAAAATGTTGGAGGAATTTTCTGTTGATTCCTCCGATGCTTCTGGTTTAGTGGATATCGGTACTACAATCAAGGGTGTAGAAGTTGTTGTATTTATAAAGGAAAACAGTGATGGTTATAAGGTAAGCTTAAGATCCAAGCATAAATTTGATGTTAGAAAATTGGCAGAAGAATATGGTGGCGGAGGTCACTCAAAAGCTTCTGGTTTTACCTACAAGGGTAATTTAGAAGAACTAAAGGCTGAATTAATTTACAAGATAGGAGCAGCTTTGTAGAAATGGATGGTATAATTAATTGTTATAAGCCTAAAGGCATTACATCTTTTGATGCAGTAAATAAGATAAAAAAACTATTTAAAGGTACAAAGGTAGGACATACCGGCACTTTAGATCCAGCTGCCTGTGGTGTACTACCTATTTGTATCGGTAAAGCTACAAAATTAGTAAATTATATTATGGAGGGCACTAAAGGTTATAGAGTAGAAATGACATTAGGAGTTGTTACAGATACTTATGATAATAAAGGAAAAATAATTCAAACTAATAGTGTTAACTTAAATGAAAATGAAATTAAAAACACTATATTTAGTTTTGTAGGAGATTCAATGCAAATTCCTCCTATGTATTCCGCTTTAAAGATAAATGGTAAGAGACTATATGAATTAGCTAGGGAAGGAAAAGAAGTTCATAGAGAGCCTAGAAAGATAACCATTTACAATATTAACATTATTTCTATAGATAAAAATATAGTAAAATTTGATGTAGAATGTTCTAAGGGAACATATATAAGAAGTCTGTGTTATGATATTGGAGTAAAGTTAGGCTGTGGTGCAATGATGAGCAGTTTAGAAAGAAGGTTTTCTGGTGATTTCTCTGTGGAAAACTCAGTGCCATTGGAAAATTTAAGTGAAAGTAATGTTCAAGAATATATATTACCTATGGAACAAGCCCTTCATCGATATGATGAAATTATTGTAGATTTGCCTTTGGAAAAATTATTGCGAAATGGTGTAAAAGTAAAAAATGATAAATTAATTAAACATATTAATGTGGGTAATTATAGGGTGTATAATAAAGATCACCAGCTGATTGGTATTGGAAAAAGAAGTGAAGAAAGTTTTGAGATTTCTATTTTACTAATGTAGGAGTATGCTTATGCAAATATTTGATAATAATAATATTTCTAGTTTAAATAAAAAAACATATATAGCGTTGGGTAGTTTTGATGGATTACATTTAGGTCATATTAGACTGATTAAAGAATGTATCAGTTTAGCTAAGGAAAATAATGGACTTAGCATGGTGTTTACCTTTAAAAATCACCCTTTAACTATAATAAATCCTGAAAAAGCTCCAAAACTATTAATGGATAATGAAAATAAGGCTTCAATATTAAGAAGCATCGGTGTGGATATATTAACACTTGTAGATTTTAATAAAGAGTTTATGGAAACACCAGCGGAAGATTTTATAGTAAAGTTAGTTAATAACTTTAATTTAGGCGGAGTAGTGGTTGGCTTTAACTACCGATTTGGCCATAAAAATCAGGGAGATGTTAACCTACTTAAGAAATTAAGTGTGAAATATAACTTTATAGTTAAAATAATGGATCCCTTAGAAGCAAAAGAAGAATTAATTAGTAGCTCAAGAATTAGGGCATTAATTGAAAATGGCAATATTACTGAAGCTAATCAGGTGCTATATAAGCCTTTTATGATATCTGGTAAGGTTATACATGGAAAACAGTTAGGAAGAACCTTAGGATATCCTACAGCGAATATTGATACTGATAAAAGATTTATAATACCTAAATCAGGTGTTTATTATACACTAGTAAGATATAATAATGATATTTATAAAGGTATGACAAATATAGGATATAATCCAACTGTTGAGCTATCAAATAAGATAAACATTGAAACATATATATTAAATTTTGATAAAGAAATTTATAATGATTATATAACCCTTTATTTTATTGAAAGAATTAGAGACGAAGAAAAGTTCCATTCTTTAGAGGCTCTTATTGATCAAATGAATAGGGATTATAGCTACGTAAAAAGTAAAAATATAGAGGAAATTTGAAAAAAATAATTTACAATTAATAATCGGTTTGTTATAATAAGTTTTGTGAACCTTACTCTATGAATTAAGATTTGCCAACTTTTTTCTTGGAGCAAGGGGATAATATTTTGGAGGTGTAGATATGGATAAGGCAAGAAAAAATGAAATTATTAAGCAATTTGCTAGACATGAAGGTGATACAGGTTCACCTGAAGTACAAATAGCATTATTAACTGAAAGAATCAATCACTTAAATGAGCATTTAAAAACTCATAAGAAAGATCATCATTCCAGAAGAGGCTTATTAATGATGGTTGGACAAAGAAGAGGTCTATTAAATTATTTAATGGCTCAAGATATTACTAGATATCGTGATATCGTTGAAAAACTAGGATTAAGAAAATAGCTAGAGCGGTTAATCCGCTCTATTATTTTAAAAAAATTATAATAAGTATTATTTTGTAAATAATATTAGTGTACTGAAAGGAGGTTTTAAAACCATGAGCCATATATTTGAATATGAAATAGCAGGTAGAAAGTTAAAAGCTGAATATGGTAAAGTTGGAATGTTGTCAAATACAGCTCTCTTAGTTAGTTACGGAGATACTGTTGTTCTAGTAAATGTTAATGCTTCAGATAAGCCAAGAGAGGGCATAGACTTCTTTCCATTAAGTGTAGAATATGAAGAAAGGTTATATGCTGTAGGTAAAATTCCTGGAGGTTTTATAAAAAGAGAAGGTAAACCTACAGAAAATGCTATCCTCAGTGGTAGAGCAATTGATAGACCTTTAAGGCCTCTTTTCCCAAAGGGTTATAGAAATGATGTTCAGATTGTTTGTACTGTTTTATCAGTAGAACCAGATAATCCACCAGAAATTCTAGCTATGAATGCTGCTTCTTTTGCTCTTTGTTTATCAAGCATTCCTTTTACAGATGCTGTTGGAACAGTTTCTGTAGGGTTAATCGATGGCAAGTTTGTCCTAAATCCAACATCTAAGGAAAGAGAGCAGAGTACTTTAGATTTAACAGTTTCTGCTACAAAAGAAAAAGTAATGATGATTGAAGCTGGTGCTCAGGAAATACCAGAAGATATTATGTATGATGCTATCATGTTTGGTTTTGAGGAATGTAAAAAGTTAGCCATATTCCAAGAAGAGATTATGAAACAGTATGGTAAGCCTAAAGCTGAATATGAGGTTTATAAGGTTGATGAGACTATAGAAAAAGAAGTTACTGAATTTGCTTATGACATGATAAAAGAAGCAATGTACATAGCTGACAAAGACGCAAGAAATGCAGCGATGGATGCAGTTAAGGAGAAGATTTCAGCAAAATTTGATGAAAAATATCCTGATAATTTGGCGGATATTAATGATGTTGTTTATAGAATTCAAAAGAGTATTGTACGAAATATGATCTTAGTTGACAAGAGAAGACCTGATGAGAGAAAGTTTAATGAAATTAGACCTATAAGCTGTGAGGTAGGTATATTGCCTAGAACTCATGGTACTGGTTTATTCACAAGAGGTTTAACACAAGTAATGACTGTAGCAACACTCGGACCATTAGGAGATGTTCAAATTTTAGATGGACTAGGAGAAGAGGAATTTAAGAGATATATACATCATTACAATTTCCCATCATATAGCGTTGGAGAAGTTAAACCTATGAGAGGACCAGGAAGAAGAGAAATAGGCCACGGTGCTTTAGCAGAAAAAGCTCTACTTCCTTTAATACCATCAGAAGAAGAATTCCCATATACCATTAGATTAGTATCAGAAGTATTGAGTTCAAATGGTTCTACATCACAGGCTAGTGTATGTGCTAGTACTTTAGCTTTGTTAGATGCAGGAGTACCAATTAAGAGACCAGCAGCAGGTATAGCCATGGGGTTAGTTACTAGTGAGGATCTAACTCAAGAGGAAGTATTAACAGATATTCAAGGTATTGAAGACTTCTTTGGAGATATGGACTTTAAGGTAGCTGGTACTGTTGAAGGTATAACTGCTATACAGGTAGATACAAAATTAAAAGGACTTTCTAACAATGTTATCCGCAAAGCTATCGATCAGGCTAGGGAAGCCAGACTATTCATTATTGAAAAAATAAATGCTTGTATACCTAAGTATAGGGATGATTTATCACCATATGCTCCAAGGGCTTACTCTATTAATATCGATCCAGAAAAGATTCGTGATGTAATAGGTACCGGTGGAAAGGTAATAAATAAGATTATTGCTGAAACTGGTGTAAAGATAGATATTAAGGATGATGGAAAAATATTTGTAATGTCCAGCGATAGTGTAGGTGCTAAGAGAGCTATTAAAATGATTGAAGATTTAACTAAGGATGTTAAAGTTGGTGAAGTATACTTAGGAAAAGTAACGAAGATTACCAATTTTGGTGCGTTTGTTGAAATTCTTCCAAACAAAGAAGGACTAGTACATATATCAAAATTAGATGTTTCTAGAGTAAATAAAGTGGAAGATGTAGTTTCAATCGGAGACGAAATCCTAGTAAAAGTTGTTGAAATAGATAATCAAGGAAGAGTTAACTTATCTAGAAAAGATGCTATTACAGCTGCTGAAAGTGATGAAAAAGAAATATAAAAAAATAGAAGGGCGCTAAGCCTTTTTATTTTTTATGGGAGGTTCTTGATGTTATGTACAATATGATAAGATTGTCAAATGGTCTTAGAGTAGTGGTGGAAAAAATAGATTATGTAAGATCCGTTAGTGTTGGTTTATGGATAGAAAATGGTTCAAGAAATGAAACAGTTAAGAATAATGGAATCTCACATTTTATTGAACATATGCTTTTCAAAGGCACTGCAAATAGAACTGCTAAGGAATTAGCAGAGGTAATTGAGGATGTGGGCGGCCAAATTAATGCTTTTACTGGAAAGGAAGCCACTTGCTTTTATATAAAACTTCTGGATTCTCATTTAGAGCTAGCTTTAGAAGTTCTTGCCGACATGTTATTCAATAGCAAATTTAGCGAAGAGGAAATTGAACGAGAAAAAGGTGTAATAATTGAAGAAATTAATATGAGTGAAGATACTCCTGAGGATGTAGTTAGTGAGCTTCATAGTAAGGTACTCTGGGGAGAAAATTCTTTATCTTTACCTATATTAGGTGTTGAGGAAACGGTAAGGAGCTTTACTAGACAACAGTTAGTTGATTATGTTCAATCATATTACATACCTGAGAATTCCGTAATTTCTATTTGTGGTAATGTGAATATAGGTGAAGTTGAAGCACTAGTGGATCATTACTTCGGGAAATGGGTAAGCAAAAATAAAATTATTACTCATTATCCCTCTTCAGAGATCCAAAAGGGTAGTGCTTATAAGACTAAAGAAATTGAGCAGCTTCATATTAGTTTAGGAATGAAGGGGCTTCCTACAGGTGACAACGATATCTATCCTCTGGTGCTATTAAACAATGTCTTAGGAGGAGGAGTATCCTCTTTGCTATTTCAGAAAGTTAGAGAAGAATATGGCTTATGCTATACTATATATTCATATATGACCTCTTTTAATAATACTGGGGTTATTAATATATATACTAGCTTAAATCCTAATTATGCAGTAGATGCTCTGCAATTGATAAAAGAGGAGTTGGAAATTTTTATTAATAGCTCCATTGACGGAGAAAAGCTAATCAAAGCAAAAGAGCAAATAAAGGGCAATTATATATTAGGACTAGAGAGTACAAGTAGCCGTATGTTTAGTAATGGTAAGTCTGCTTTGTTTTTGAATAAAATTAACCGACCAGAGGAGATTATCAAAAAGATTGATGATATCACTACTGAAAAGCTACAAGAAGTTATGGAGCGTACTTTTGCAAATAATATTTTAAATGCAGCCTTTGTAGGAAGTAAAATCAATATTGATAAATATAATGAAGTCATAAATTTAGAAAAGGTAGCTTTCAAGCAAGATACAAACAGCAAATTGGTATAAATAATCATCACCTGTAATATAGTGCCTTATATTTTCATAGTATTTTTATATAGAATTAAGGAGGTATATATTATGGGTGATAATATTAAGCTTTATAGTGATATAGAGAAATATGAAATAATTAATGTAAATGATGGAGAAAAATACAATTATTTAGCCAACAATGATGTTATTGTAGATGAAAATGGTTATTTAAAATTACTTATTTTAAATAAAACTCAATCTAAATTCAGTTTTTTTGGGAATAATGAGTTTATTGAAGTTTCATGGGATTGTGTAAAAAAAATTGGTTTGAGAACTATAATAATTGATGCGGATGAAGAATTAATGAAAAAAAACAGACTATAATGCTGGAGGAAAACGATGAAAATTGTGGTTCAGAAGTTCGGAGGTACATCCCTATCTACTAAGGAAAGAAGAAAATTAGTTATTAACAAGATAATAGAGTGTAAAAAAAGCGGTAATTTACCTGTAGTTGTTGTATCTGCTATGGGAAGAAAAGGTGATCCTTACGCTACAGATACCCTTTTATCATTAATAAACAAGGATTTTCAACATAACAATAAAAGAGCGACTGATTTGCTAATTAGTTGCGGTGAAATAATTAGTTCTGTGGTATTAGCATCAGAATTATCTGGAGTAGGGTACGAAGCTTGTCCGATGACTGGAGGACAGGCAGGTATTATTACAAATACGGATTTTAGCCAAGCAGAAGTTATAAAAGTTAATACTAATCGTATATTGGAAGTGCTTAATTCCTCAGCTATACCAATTATAACTGGCTTTCAAGGATTATCAGAAGAAGGAGACATAACAACATTGGGAAGAGGCGGAAGTGATGTTTCTGCAGTAATAATAGGGGGGTATTTAGCTGCTGAGGAAGTTGAAATATATACAGATGTTAATGGTATAATGACAGCTGATCCTAAAATAGTAAATAACGCATCATTAATATCTGAAATATCATATAGCGAAGTTTTTCAGTTGGCAGATCAAGGAGCAAAGGTAATACATCCTAAAGCTATTGAAGCTGCTATGAAATATAATGTAAAATTATCCATAAAAAATACTTTAAATAACTGTGAAGGAACTAGTATTACTAATAATGCACAATGTAAATCAAGCAGTAAGATAATTACTGGTATAACATATATGAATGATAGAGTGCAATTAAAAATTCCATATGAAATAAATGCTGAAAATCCTGAATATGACAACATATTAGATATTTTAGGGCAAAATAATATAAGTATAGATTTAATTAATGTATTTCCAAATGAAAAAATATTTACTATAGATGATCAGGATAAATATTTAGTATATGATTTGCTAAATAATATAAATATTAAATACAACAAAGTTGAGAAATGTAGTAAGATAGCAGTAGTTGGTTCAGGTATGAAAGGGGTTCCTGGTGTTATGGCTAGGATTTTAAGTACACTACGAAGAGAGAAGATTCAAGTACTGCAGACAGCAGATTCTCATATGACTATATGGTGTCTTGTGAATTCATGCAATACAGAAAAAGCAATAATTGCTCTTCATAATGAATTTCATTTATAAAAATTTTTAATACTAGGTATAAATTAGAACCTTTATGTGCAGAATAACTATACAAATGCATATGGAGGGATTAATTTGACAGATGAAGAAAAAGTTCAAGAAAAGGAAGAAAAATTAGAGAATATAAAAGAGCTTGGGACATCAGATATATCAAAGCCAGATGATAAGGTGCAAGTTATACCGATAATTGGCCAAATTGAAGGGCATAACTTATCATCACCTCAAACTAAATCTACTAAGTATGAACATATAATACCGCAGTTAATTTCCATAGAGCGGGATGAAAGTGTTGAGGGCTTGTTAATAGTTTTAAACACGGTTGGTGGAGATGTGGAAGCAGGTTTGGCTATTGCTGAAATGATTAACAGCTTGAGTAAGCCTACGGTATCATTGGTTATAGGTGGAGGACATTCTATAGGTGTACCACTTGCAACATCAGCCAACTATTCCTTTATATCACCAACAGCTACAATGATTGTTCATCCTATAAGAATGACAGGGTTGGTTATTGGAGTACCTCAAACCTTTGAGTACTTTAATAAAATGCAAAAGCGCATAATTGAATTCGTTACTAGAACATCAAGAATTGATGAAGAACATTTTCGAGAGCTTATGCTTCAATCTGACGAATTATTGAATGATATGGGAACTATTTTAATTGGAAAACAAGCTGTTGAACATGGTATAATAGATGAGGTTGGAGGAATTAAAGAAGCATTAGGAAAACTCTATAAATTAATAGAGGAAAGAAAGACTCAACCATAGGAATTACACCTATGGTTAAATTTTATTAAAAAAAGGATATTATAATTGCATGTAGAAATATTTACACAAGAGGTGATGACTTTGGCTAAAAAGAAAGTAAAATCTGACTTGCAAAGTGATATTATTGGTATAATTTTAATAGCTCTGGGGTTATTAATGACAATTAGTGTTATTACATCTAAAGCTGGTTTATTTGGTGAAGTTATCAAAAAGTTGTGTATAATTATAATAGGTATAGGAACATATTTATTTCCTGTTATTTTAATTCTTATAGGGGCTGCAATAATAAAAACCAATGGAAAACTAACCTTTCATAAGAAATTCTATGGAATAATTCTTTTTATAGTAAATACTCTTCTGTTTATTCAGTTAATTAATATAGATAGCTTTTATCAGGGAAATTTTTTGTCAGGCATTAAGGCTATTATAAATAATAGTTCTAGTTTGCATGGTGGAATAGTTAGCTATGTTATTACTGTTCCGCTTTATAAGTTATTGGGAACATTAGGTTGTTATATAAGTTACTTTGCCATATATGTTATTAGTATAATTGTAATTTTAGATATCACAATAATGGATGTTATTAATAGGTTTAAAGAGAAAAGACTACAAGCAAATAATAAAAAGAAACAAGATTCTCCAATTATTAATGATAATATAGAAGCTAATAGTATTGCTGAAGATGATGAAAAAAGTAGTTATATAAATAACATTAATAAAAAAATAAAAATTATAGATTTTATGAAAAATGTTAATGTGGAGGAACCTGCATCAACTATTGTTGAAAACAACACACAAAAGAATGACAAGTTGTCAAAAGAAGATTCCCATGAGCAATTATCTAAGGATATTTCAGAAGAGATTGTAATAAACTCAACAGAAAGTGATAATAAGGTATATAATTTCCCACCATTAGATTTATTAAATGTAAATAATATATCAAATATGAACAAGGATGATAAGAAAGACTTGTTAAATAGTGCAGCAAAGTTAGAAGATACATTAAATAGCTTCGGGGTAGATGCCAAGGTTATACAAGTAACTAAAGGTCCTTCCGTTACAAGATATGAACTACAGCCTCATTCAGGGGTGAAGGTTAGTAAGATTGTTAATTTGGCAGATGATATTGCTCTAAGTCTAGCAGCTAAAGGAGTTCGTATAGAAGCTCCAATACCTGGTAAGGCTGCTGTAGGTATAGAAGTGCCTAATAAGGAATTGATTCCAGTATATCTTAGAGAAGTTTTAGACAGTGAGGAATTCACAAATAGCAAAAAGAAAATAGCTTTTGCTCTTGGAAAAGATATTTCAGGTAATTGTGTAGTTTCAGATTTATCCAAAATGCCTCATTTACTAATTGCTGGTGCTACGGGTTCAGGTAAAAGTGTATGTATTAATACTTTGATAATAAGCATATTATATAAATATTCTCCTGAAAATGTTAAATTATTAATGGTTGATCCAAAAGTAGTTGAATTAAATGTTTATAACGGAATTCCTCATTTACTGATACCTGTAGTAACTGAGCCTAAGAAAGCTGCAGGTGCTTTAAATTGGGCTGTAAATGAAATGACTAGAAGATACAAGTTGTTTGCTGACAATGGAGTTAGAAATGTAGAAGGATACAATGAGTTATTAGAAAAAGGTAAGGTTACAGAAAAATTGCCTGCTATAGTAATAATTGTAGACGAGTTGGCTGATTTAATGATGGTGTGCCCAAGTGATGTGGAAGATTATATAGGAAGATTAGCACAAATGGCAAGAGCTGCAGGAATGCATCTCGTTATAGCTACTCAGAGACCTTCTGTAGATGTTATTACAGGTGTTATTAAGGCTAATATACCTTCTAGAATTTCTTTTGCTGTATCTAGCCAAATCGATTCTAGAACCATTCTTGATTGTTCTGGTGCAGAAAAATTATTAGGAAAGGGAGATATGCTCTTTTATCCAGTTGGAGAAGCAAAACCTATTAGAATTCAAGGTGCATTTATTTCTGAAGAAGAAGTCGAAAGAGTTGTAAGCTTTATAAAAAGTCAAGGAGCTGAAAGTGACTATAAGGAAGAAATAATTAATCATATAAATTCTGAAAATACAACAGATGAGGAATATGATGAGTTATTGGACGAGGCTATAAGAGTAGTAGTAGAATCTGGACAGGCATCTACTTCTTTATTGCAAAGAAGGCTTAGAGTAGGTTATAATAGGGCTGCTAGACTTATGGAGCAATTAGAAAATAAAGGGATTATATCTTCAAGAGATGGTAGCAAAGCAAGGCAAATCTTAATTGATAGACAAGAATATTTAGATAATAATTCTGGAATAGATAAAGAGTAATAACACTTGTTAAATACTTAAAAGAGTTTTAAAATGTACTTGTAGTAATTTAAATTTAGTTGTAACATTAGGAGGAAGTAAATTGGCAGCATATAAACTAGGTATTATAAGTCTCGGATGTGATAAAAATAGAGTTGATACAGAAATTATTTTAGGTAAACTTAGAGATAAGTTTGAACTTACTAGCAATGCAAAAGAAGCTGATATAATAGTGGTTAACACTTGTGGATTTATTGAAAGTTCAAAGCAAGAGTCTATAAACACTATATTGGAAATGGCTGAATATAAAAAAAGATATAATTGCAAGGTATTGATAGCAACAGGTTGTCTTACTCAAAGATATAAAAAGGAATTACAGGAGTTGATGCCTGAAATTGATATTATACTTGGTGTTAATGACTATGATAAAATGGCTTTAGCTATTGAAAAGTTTTATAATGATAGAGAAAAGATTTTTTTATGCTCTGATAATAACGTGATTAATGAAGGTGAAAGAGTAATAACAACTGGTAATAATTATGCCTATGTTAGAATTAGTGAGGGATGTAATAACAATTGTACTTACTGTGCAATTCCTAAAATAAGAGGACCATATAGAAGCAGAAAAATGGAAAACATTATTAGCGAGATAAAGAATCTTGCAAAACAAGGTATTGAAGAGATAATATTGATTGCACAGGATACTACCATGTATGGTATTGATCTTTACGGTGAAAAGTATCTACCAAAATTAATTAATGAAATATCAAAAATAGAAAATATTAAGTGGATACGATTATTATATGCATATCCAGAAGAAATAACAGATGAATTAATTGATGTAATTGCAAATAATCAAAAGGTTTGCAAATATATTGATATGCCTATACAACATATCAGCAATAAGGTTTTAAAACGCATGGGCAGAAGAGGAAATAAAGAAAAGATTGAAACAGTAATTCAAAAGCTACAAAGTAAAGTAAAAGATATAGCATTAAGAACTACTTTTATTGTTGGTTTCCCTGGCGAAACTGATGAAGATTTTCAAGAATTATTAGCTTTTGTAGAAAAAACTAAATTTACTCATATGGGAGTATTCCAGTATTCTCAGGAAGAGGGCACAGCTGCAGCTAAAATGAAGGATATAATAAGTAAGGATATTATGAGAAAACGGGAAGAAGAAATAATGCTGCTTCAACAAAAAGTTTCCCTTGAAAACAATCTAAGTAAAATAGGTAAAGTGTATAACACTTTAATTGAAAAAATTGAGGACAACTATTTTATTGGTAGGACGGAACATATGGCGCCAGAGATAGACGGATTGATATATGTTGATATTAAGGATAATATTAAAGTTGGTAGCTTTGTACCAGTAAGAGTTTATGAAGCTGATGAATATGATTTAAAAGGAGAGGTATATTATGAATCTGGCAAATAAACTAACTATAATTAGGATATTTCTTGTTCCAATCTTTTTGATATTTATTGCAATCAAGGATATACCTTATGGTGCAGTTATAGCTACTTTTGTCTTCATAATTGCTTCCCTAACAGACAAATTGGATGGATATATTGCAAGAACTAGAAATCAAGTGACACGTTTTGGTAAACTAATGGATCCCTTAGCAGATAAAATGCTAGTAACAGCAGCGCTTATTTCATTAGTAGAATCAGGGATTATACCTGCTTGGATAGCAGTAATAATTATTGCAAGAGAGTTTGCAGTATCAGGATTAAGAACTATTTCAGCTGCAGAGGGGCTTGTAATTTCAGCTAGTAAATGGGGAAAAATCAAAACTGTAATACAGATAATTGCTATAATTAGTGCCTTACTTCAATTTAATTTAGATATCTATCCAGAATTTGCGAATAAAATTCTTTATTACAATGATATATATAACATTTTATCTATATTAACGGATATTTTATTAGCTTTAGCAGTTATTATAACAGTAATATCCGGTATAGATTATTTCGTAAAAAATAAGAGTGTTATGAAATAGAAAAATAATTAGTATTATTGTATAATATTTTTTAAGATGGTAAAAATTAATCATTGTTAAACTAAAGTTCCTTTTGAAAGGAACTTTTTAGTTAATATTGACTAATTAAATTAATTAGTTTATAATAATAGTGGAACATGTGTTCGGAAAGGAATGAGAATCAATGGCAAATTTAGATTTAGAAAAAATTAAAGCTATAGAAGCTGCTATGAGTCAAATTGAAAAGCAATTTGGTAAAGGTTCAATAATGAAGCTTGGGGAGCACAACATTTTAGATGTAGAAGCTATACCTACTGGTTGCATAGATTTAGACATAGCGCTTGGTATAGGTGGAGTGCCTAGAGGAAGAATAGTTGAAATCTTTGGACCAGAATCATCAGGTAAAACAACTGTATCCCTACATGCAATTGCAGAAACACAGAAATTAGGAGGTGTAGCTGCATTTATAGATGCAGAGCATGCTTTAGATCCGTCCTACGCAGAAAGACTAGGTGTAGATATCGAAAACTTAATAATATCACAGCCTGATACTGGAGAACAAGCTTTGGAAATAACTGAAGCACTAGTTAGAAGTCTGTCTCTTATACACATCT
>DGDR01000203.1 GCA_002385545.1 Clostridium sp. UBA3947 | reverse complement strand
GAGAGATTGATTAGAAAAGAAAATTGACATGAGAAATGGATAAAAACCACTCATTCATCTTCATTCCAAAACATCATTTTATAAGTACTTTATTTTCGGTTTTTGAGGTAAAAATCAGGAAATGTAAGGACTTTACTTCGGTTTAAGAAGGAAAAGAGTAAGTAAATAGAAAACTGGCAAGAAATTACTTGCCAGTATTTCCAAGGGGTTGAGGGGAATCTATGTGACTACTTTATTTAATTAATACAATTTGTTTGTTTTGTGAATACAATTTGTCTTCCTCAAATGCAATTATGATTGAATTAAAAACATAGGGAAAAGGTTAAGATTTACCTTGAAACTATGTTTTTTTATTTTTAAATAAAGTTCAGTTGGTCAATTTAATTCTTTGAAGAAATATTTTTTACAACGTTAGAGGGAATATAGGAAAGGAAATTATAACATACTTGATGTTGAATGTGCCAGGAAGGGAATTAGAAAAGAAATATGGCATGGGTGGCAGTATGCTAGAGTTGCAAGGAAGGAGAAGTTTTTAAACATGCAAGTAATTTATAAAATCACTTACCCTAATGGAAATAGCAATCCTAAGATTGGCTATAATTTATGGCCTAAATTTAAAGAGGATTAGGAAGTGTTGTGAAGAGATGTAAATGAACTAGTAGAAAGAATGATTTAAGAAAGTATGGGGCTACATTCAAAAAATAAAAAGTAGCCTGGTGAAGGCTACTTTTAAGCTAACAATGCAAAGACCCACGCTATTTATTAGCCGCCTTGTGGCATAAGGGCGGAGATTGGTTAGCACAATCCCAAAGCCTAATGTTTTGCTTATATTAATTATAACTCTACTTATTTATTGGATGCAAATGATTTTTATTTCACAGGGGAGTTTTAAAAAGGGACGATGAATATTCCAAAGAGCTTTGGAAACAGCATAGTAAGAACGACATTTATATGACTGTGGGAAAATAAGGAAATTGGCAAATAAGCATGTATCTAAAGCGAAGGTTAAAGGGAAGCTATTTTGGAGGTATTTGCTGCTGAGGGAAATATAGTGCTATATTATTATATATGAAGTGATTAAGCTGGAGGGTATCAATTAAGCAATGATAGTTAGTGTAAGTAGGAGAACGGATATACCAGCTTTCTATAGTGAATGGTTTTTTAACAGAATAAAAGAAGGATTTGTGTATGTGAAAAATCCCTTTAATACGAAGCAAGTTAGCCATATACAGCTTACACCTGAAACAGTAGATTGCTTTGTGTTTTGGACAAAGGATCCTGAGCCAATGGTTAATAGGCTGGATGAATTAAAAAACTTCAATTACTACTTTCAGTTTACTTTAACATCATATAGGAAAGATGTTGAGAAAGGAACAAGGGTAAAGAAGGATATTATAAATACATTTAAATGTCTTTCTAAAACTATAGGGAAGGAAAAGGTTATATGGAGATATGACCCGATTTTATTGAGTGAAATTTATACGAAGGAATATCATTATGAGTGGTTTGAAAAGTTTTGTAGCCAATTAAGGGGTCATACAGAGAGATGTGTAATTAGCTTTTTAGATTTATATAAAAAGACTGAAAGAAATGCTAAAGAATTAAGATTAAAGCCCATGAGTGAATCCGATATGAATGAAATGGCAGCTACATTGGCAGCTATTTCATCTAGGTACAATATAAAAATTGAAACCTGCTCTGAAGGGATTGATTTAGGTAAATATGGAATTAAAAAAGGAAAATGTATAGATGATAGGTTGATATCTAAGATAATAAATGCAGATGTAATTGTAGACAAGGATCATACCCAAAGAGAGGTGTGCGGATGTGTAAAAAGCGTAGATATCGGTGAATACAATACTTGCAAACATAATTGCTTGTATTGCTATTCCAATTTTAATGATAAATTAGTTGAAGAAAATAATTTGAAACATAATCCAAACTCCCCATTATTAGTAGGAGAGCTAACAGGAGAAGAAAAAATAACTGTTAGAGATATGAAATCTATAAAATTATTAAAGGAGCAGATGAGTTTTTTTGAAGTAAAAAGCTAGGAGTAAAAGAACTAACATAAGAAAATAGCATCTAATAGATAATTTCAAAAGAAGGAGAATATAAGATGAAAAGTTCATTAGTAAATAGTCTATCCCTAAAATACGACCCAGTAGCTATTTTTCTTAGCAACGAAAAGCCAGAAGGTACCCTGCAGGGCAAGGAAGGCCAAAGAAGCTGTACCATTCCTTTGTTTTTAGCTGCGGCCAAAGGCAAAACTGTAGCCTTTCATCGGAAAACAGTAACCTGCAATGGTGGTAAAGTGGGCTTTGGTTTTGGACAATTTCCTAACTATCCAGATGGAATTGAGTACTTTTTATCGGTAGGTAAGGAAGGTAAGTTTGAAGGAGAGGGCTATAAGAAAAGTCCTGAGCTGGGGGATGATTTTGTTAAATGCTTGCCTATAACAGACATTCCTTATGAATATGTGATATTTAAGCCTTTATCACAGGTTGACATAGATAAAGAAAAGCCTGAAGTGATTATATTTTATGTAAATCCTAATCAGCTGTCAGCCTTAACAGTCCTTGCTAATTATTATAGGCCAGGTTATGAGAATGTTATGCTACCCTTTGCCTCAGGCTGTCAGTCTCTTTTCCTTCTTCCCTATGCTGAATCTAAAAAGGAAAATCCAAGGGCGGTGGTGGGCTTAATAGACATTACAGTACGACCTATGGTAGAGGCAGATATGTTGTCCTTCTCTGTTCCTTACAAGATGTTTTTAGATATGGAAAAGAGCGTAGAGGGGAGCTTCCTGAATAAGCACTTGTGGCATAGAGTATTGGCAAAAATGGATCAAAAGTAAAATAAATTGACCCATAGACTCTAGTATATTATAATCATTAATGTAACTGAATAAATGGTGATGGAGTTCACCAAAACCGCGTAATGCTAATGACTCCTACAGGAAATTATCGTGCTATTCCTGTAGGAGTATTTTTTGTGATAAATAAAGGAGGGATTTTTATGGCTGAAAGCTTAGCAGTAATTTTGTTGCTGGGATTGCCTGCAAGAAGGATTTTTGAAAAGTTAAAATTACCGGGTTTGTTAGGAATGTTAATATTAGGTGTTCTTATTGGACCTCATGGGCTAAATTTACTGCAGGAGGATATGCTACATATATCAACAGATTTAAGAACTATTGCCCTGATTATTATTTTATTAAGAGCAGGATTGGGCCTTAACAAAAATGACTTAAAGGCTGTTGGAATCAATGCCTTAAAGATGAGCTGCATACCGGGACTAATAGAGGGCTTCTTTATTGCCTTAGCTTCTATGTATTTTCTTAACTTTACCTTTGCCCAAGGAGGTATGCTAGGCTTTATTATAGCTGCAGTATCTCCAGCGGTGGTGGTGCCATCGATGCTTAAGTTAATGGAGAGAAAAGTAGGTACCAATAAAGGAGTACCAACCTTAATATTGGCTGGTGCCTCCATTGATGATGTTTTTGCCATTACTATATTTAGTGCTTTTTTAGGCTTATACAGTGGCTCTAATATGAATATCGGTATCCAAGTTCTAAATATACCAATTTCGATAATCCTAGGAGTCATGGCAGGAGTGCTTTTAGGTCTTGTGTTCATATGGATATTTAAGAAATATCATATTAGAGACACCAAAAAGATTTTGATAATACTTGCTGTATCTATATTACTAAATCAATTAGAAGGCATATTAAAAACTAGACTGCAGGTAGCTTCCCTTTTGGGAGTGATGACTATCGGCTTTATCATAATTGAAAAGCTCCCTAAGGTAGCAGAGAGACTAGCTAATAAATTTAATAAGATATGGGTATTTGCAGAAATATTGCTCTTTGTATTAGTAGGAGCGCAGGTAGATGTGAAGGTGGCCTTAGATGCAGGTATAGTGGGGCTTATATTAATTGCAATAGGCCTAGTGGGAAGAAGTATTGGTGTTGTTATTTCGCTATTAGGCTCCAATTATAATTGGAAGGAAAGATTGTTCTGTGTTATTGCCTATATTCCAAAGGCTACAGTGCAGGCGGCAATGGGAGCAGTGCCCTTATCCTTAGGTGTGGAGGCTGGAGATACAATCCTGGCTATTGCAGTATTATCAATATTAATAACTGCTCCATTAGGAGCTATTGGTATTCATAGTTTAGCAGATAGGCTCCTAATAAAAGAAGAGTAATATAGTAAGTAAATTAACCTCAAAAATTGAACATCTATAATCTCTCGTAGTCCTTAGCAACATTAATTTCCAGAAGTCTATTGCCAATAAATGTATAATCATGGTATAATTGGAATACATGAACTTTATGTTACAGATTTAATATTTTTGAAACATACAAAAAAGTAATTGGCAGACGGCAAGGAATACTAGGAAATTTAATATTACAAGAGGGATAGGGGAGATTCTATGGATGTAAATTAATTGCAGTGATTAGACCCAAGAGTGAATATAAATAACAACTTGTGTCTATAATTTCAATATAATACAATTGGGAGGTTAATTATGGATAAGGATAAGATTTTAGAGTACATTTTTAATAATGCCCAACAGAACAACAAGGAAGATGAGATAATTACTGCAATAGAGGATGCCGTAAACCAAATAGAATTTGCTAGAAACTTTTTTGAAAATGTTTGCGAACCTAAGCTTGTTGATTACGCTATTTATTTAGAAGAGGCCGCAAAAGCTAGATATGAGTTTTTGCTTTCTGAAGCTAAGAGAAGGAATATAAAGGTAAAGCAACATAATATTCTAGTGGAGGCAAGGGCTATTTAATGGTTAAAAATCATTAGTTTTTGTAGTATATCAACTCCATGAATAATATTTATATAAAAAGAAATATTACATGGAGGATTTGATATGGATATTATACTTGCCTTTTTGCTAGTAGTCTTTGTTTTGCTTTTTATAGCAAGAAGCTTTTCCAGATCCTTTAGGTTCGTAAAGTTTATTGTATTGAATTGCATATTAGGACTATTGCTTCTTATAAGCACAAATTTAATTGGGACATTCTTTGGATTTACCCTGGGAGTAAATGTGATAACAATACTAATTGCTGGCTTTTGCGGCATTCCAGGGATAGCTTTTCTTGTTATCTTTAAGCTTTTTCTATAGGTTATAATAATTTACATATATATTGAACATACATAGTTTATAAGTAGCTAAAAGGGCTACAAAACGTATTATTATTAAAGGATGTTCTATATTATAATTTGCTAAATGAAGCAATATGTTATAATATATAAGAAATACAATAAACTAAGGAAGGTGATTATGTGAAGTGGGAAGAGGTAAGGAGAACCTATCCTAATCAGTATATTAAACTTCAAGTATTAGAATCACATATGGAAGGAAATAAAAAGTACATAGATGAGTTAGCTGTTATAGAGGTTATGGACGATAGTGATGCGGCCACAAGAGAATTGATTAAAACAGAAGAGAACACTTTAGTTTATCATACAGGAAACGAAAGTTTATTTATTGAAGTTAAAAATAATAGGGGCTATAGAGGTGAAAGTTAATGAGAATTGAGCACAGGGATGGGTTGTTATTTACATCCATAAAGATTACTTATAACGGTAATTCAAAGATAATCAACGATGTAGTTATAGACACAGGCGCAGCCACCTCAATAATAGCATATGAAGCAGTAGCAGACATGGGGATACATGTGGAAGCTGGCGATAGGATTATGGAATACTGTAGTGTGGATGGTAAAAAGTATAATGGATTTATAAAAAAGCTAAATGAAATTAAAATAGGCTCTCAAAGCATCAATGATATAGAAATTGACTTTGGCACAATAGATAATAGTGGACAAATTAAGGGCTTAATTGGCTTAGATATATTAACTAAGGTAGGAGCAGTAATCGATTTAAAAGAATTTAATTTTATTGTGAATTAACTAAAATAAATAAGTAGAGGACTATTTGATAGGCTGTAACACAGGAACTGATTTGATGTTCTTTGTGTAGCAGTCTTTTTTGCTTTAAATGCCCCTAATGCTTGTCCTAATATTTTTTCTATCCATCAACACTTTTTTGAAACAAAGCAACATAGTAAAAAAGCAATATACTCACCAGCGGGTTCCATTTAATAGCAAAGGCTGCTGCACAGCCAGCAGATTTACTAGTTATGCAACAGCCTTTTAGTTCATATTTCTTATATCAAAAAAGGTAACAAGATTATTTGAAAAACCAATTCTAACATAGGTATAAAGATCTACCCTGTAGGTAATAATCTTAGAATTTGGATAGTTTATACTAGCAATGTTTACTGTAGCCTCTCCGTAGGCCTTTATTACATCATCATAGGTGCTGCCTAAGGTAATACCGCAGGGAAGGGAAACTTCTATAGTTTTAGCAGAACTAAGAGGTTGTCTTATGGTTAGTCCTGCAATTTTGCAATCGGCAACCTTTAGATCTTCGGTGGTATCATTATAGGGAACTATGGACACAGATTCATAGCCCTCTCTTTTCAAAGAAGCTCCTATGAGGTATTGACCTGGCCTTACAATTTCATTTATTTCATTTGAACTCCAATCTTGGAATAGGGAGATGCTAGTTGGCAGCTGGTACTTTATTCCCTTATAGCTTATCCAAAAATCCTCTGCGCTGTTAAATCGATGACTAGAAGCTATATCTATTTCATCAAGAGTCCATGAGCCTTTTTCTGGCTTGCTATTGTACTTTAAGTTACTTAACCCTTTATCATAGCTTTTTTTCTTATTTCCTGTCTTTTGCTTATTCTTAACATAGCTAGCTACTGTGGTATGTTTATTGCTGCAGGCCATTAACGAAAAGCCAGTACAGCAGAGCAGGATAAAAGCAACTAGTCTTTTTTTCATAATTATCTCCCTTCATATGTAAATAGTAAATCCAAGAATTAAATTGAGTTAATAATATGTTATTATGGAATATTATAACATTAATAAGGAAAAATGTAAACATTTTACATTTTTCTCTTTTCAAGTCATAAAAAAAGAAGTGGCTTTCAACCACTTCTTATTCCTTAATAATTTTAAATTCCTTTAGCATATTGTCAAATCGTACTCCATGGCCTTCAGCAGCTTCTAGGAAATATTGCTTCTTTATTATAAAGGAGCCTCCCTTTTCGTTGTCTACGATATAATAATCTACAACGGTAGAGGTTGCTAAATTGCCATCTATTGCATGATAAGCTAGACCTTTCACTGGTGTAGTTACTTCTCCTAGGTTAGTTACCTTAGGGAATTTGCTGTTAAGCTCCTGCTCTATATCCTTTGCTGCTTCCTCAGGCTTTTTTGCTACCTGCTCAATAGTCATTGAAACTTCAGGTAAGGTTTCTACTCTTTCCTTAGGTCTTATAATATCTTTGTCCTTTTCCTTTACAATCTCATATATTGACTTATCGACATATATGATATATTTCTGAGAGCTAGCTTCTAGTTCTACCTGAGTTTCTTCTAGGTCTCCCTCTAGAGTTTGATTGATAATTTTAGTAGGAGCAAACATATCTTTAATTTTATCTACGGCAGCATTTACATATTTAGTATTTGTAGCTAATACCACCAAGGCTAAGGCGGCAGCTATAACTCCGTACTTAAAGATACCTATTTTCTTTTTTGGTTTTTTGTCCTTCTTGAAGGCTAAATCCTTTTCGATATTAGCCCATACTGCTTCCTTTAGATGAACGGCTTCATCCGTTCCATTCATTAAGGCTTCCTCCAATTTTCTTTCATTAATTTCACCCATGTTTTTCACTTCCCCCTTCAAGAATTTCTAGGTATTTTCTTAGTTTTTGTCTTCCTTTAAAAAGTCGAGATTTAACAGTATTTATATTTATATCAAGTATTTGAGCAATCTCTTCTTCAGAAAAGCCTTTAAGGTATTTTAATACAATAGGAATTCTATTAATATCCTTCAAGTTTTGAACTGCTTTATAGAGATTCTCATATTCTTGAAATTTATAACTATCATATCTTGATTTATCAAGACCGCTTTCAAAGAAATTGCTTATTAGTACTGTTCTAGAGTTTTTTGAAAGCAATCTGTTACATTCGTTTACTAGGATTTTATAGAACCAAGGGCTAAAGGGCTTGCTTTCATCAAAACTATTTATATTGTTATAAACTCGAATAAAAGCTTCCTGAACAGCATCGGCGGCGGAGGCCTTATTTTTAGTTATGGCCATTGCTGTTCTAAGGGCTTGTTCTGCGTATATGTTGTATAATTCTTCGAAGGCCTTTTTATCACCGCTTTTAACTTTTGAAATTAAGCTTTCACCCACAATTGCACCACCTTCCTTATCTAGTTCTATTGCCTACAGTATATATTAGATTCAACAGCTAGTTTTTATCCGCTATATCAAAATTAGATTTGGTGTTAATTATCTATCTTTTACTTTATATACCGTGCTGGCTTTAAAAAAGTTTTCACTTAATATTTTTATTATTATTTTGTTTTTTACAAGAATAATGTAAGATAATAATATATATTTATCTCTGAAAGCCTGTGACTATGGATTTTAATTTCTTTAGGGAGTGATACACTAATGTTAAAAAAATATATTAAAATAATATTAATTCTTCTTCTTGTTAATCTAGCCTTAGGGGGCGCAATTTGCTTCTTTTTTGGAGACCGTACCATAGTAAACTACAGTAATATATTATTCATCATGGGGGCAATATATGGAGGACTAGGACCTATAAGCCTTTTGGGCAATTTCAGAAATAGAATAAGCTCCAAGGAACGTCGTTTAGGAAGCTTACTAGGCAGGGACAGTACTGAAGAAGCAAGCCCTAGCTTAAAGCCTAAGGAGGTAAGCTTTAAATACATGGTACTATTATGTCTTGTGGGTATTTTTACCATAATACTTAGTGCAATTGTATTATACTTTGAATAAAGGCACATATTAGGAGTAAATAGCTATATTAATATGTAAAGAAAATTAATGGGGAGGCATGGAAATGAAGCTCTTTTTGGATACTGCAAACGTAGAGGAAATAAAAAGAGTCAATGCTATGGGTGTGATTTCTGGTGTTACTACCAATCCAACACTTATAGCTAAGGAAGGCAGAGATTTTATACAGGTAGTTAAGGAAATAGCTGAAATCGTAGATGGACCTATTAGTGCAGAAGTTATTGGCTTAAGCTCAGAGGAAATGTTAAAGGAAGCCAGGGAATTGGCAAAAATACACAAAAACATTGTAATAAAGATACCAATGATAGAAGAAGGATTAAAGGCTGTTAAGCAATTAGCTTCAGAAGGAATAAGGACTAATGTAACCTTAATATTCTCAGCGGCACAAGCATTACTGGCAGCTAGAGCAGGAGCAACCTATGTTAGCCCCTTTGTAGGAAGGATGGATGACATAGGCAACAATGGAATGAGCTTAATAGAAGAGGTGGCTGAAATCTTTGATATTCATGCCATTCCTACAGAAATTATATGTGCTAGTGTACGCACTCCTGTACATGTAATAGAGGCTGCTAGAGCAGGAGCCCATATAGCAACGGTTCCCTATAAGGTAATTCAACAAATGTTAAATCATCCTCTCACAGAAGCAGGGATAAAGAAATTCTTAAAGGATTGGGAGACCATGAAGAAATAACTGGGGGTATATATGATAAAGGTTGATATATTTGGCTTTTGGAATGAAAGGCTTGAAAATAAAAAAGGCTGTGGTGGTTGTGCTTCCTCAGGGGGCTGCGGCGGTTGCAGTAAGAAAAACGGAGGTATTCAGATAGCTGGAAGATTATCAAATACAGAAAGTTGCTCTGGCTGTGGTAGTGGCAATGAGCCAAGTAAAACGGTAGGTCAGCAGTATGAGGAACTATTAGAGTTTATAAATAATAGCGATATAAAGGATATGGTTAAGCTAGAGTTTTACGACCTAAAAAAGATAAATGTTCTGGACTATGATGATATTAGAATTCTTACAGAAATGGATTATGAAGCGCCTTTTGTAGTAATAGATGGTATAGTCAGATACTATGGTGGAATCTCAGAGCAGTTAATTTATAAGGATGTAAAGGAGTTGCTTTCCGCTTAATAAAAAGTACAGGCTACTCAAGGATTTGGGTAGCCTGTTTATTATATAGATGGGAGAAGAGAAGTTCTAGAGATGCAAATATTAGACAAGTTGTGCTGTCTATACAATTATTATATGCTCTCACTATTAAGCTGTTACAAAAACTTTAAAAGAAGCGGGTAAGAATTTAAGAAATATTTAAGAAATTGTTAAGGTAATTGATTGGGTATTTACAAGAAGCTTTTGATATAATTTTTCATGTCCTAGTTATTTATTAATTTTTCTATGAAAAGACTATAGGTGTAAGGTTATAAAGTAGGATTTATAACTTAATAAAAATCGAAATAAGGAGTGAGAAGAATGAAGGT
>DGDR01000081.1 GCA_002385545.1 Clostridium sp. UBA3947 | reverse complement strand
AGATGTGTATAAGAGACAGGAATGAAGGTATTGGAAGTTGAGGGAGTATACAAAAGATTAGGCCGAAGGGATATAATCAAGGGTGTTAGCTTCTCCATTAATGAGGGCGAAATTTTTGGTTTTTTAGGGCCTAATGGGGCAGGTAAGACAACTACTATTAGAATGCTGGTGGGCTTAATAAGACCAGATCAGGGAACCATAAAAATATGTGGAGAAGATGTGGTAAGAAATACGGATAAGGCATTAGCTAACATTGGAGCAGTAGTTGAAAACCCTGAGTTGTATACATATCTTACAGGAAGACAAAACCTAAATATGATAGCGGAAATTAGGGGAGTAGATAAAAAGGCCATTGATGAAATAGTTGAGCTAGTAAATTTAACAGGAAGAATCAATGACAAGGTTAAAAAATATTCCTTGGGTATGAAGCAAAGACTGGGGTTAGCAGCAGCCCTTTTAGCTAAGCCTAAGCTATTGATACTAGACGAACCTACCAATGGCTTGGATCCAACAGGTATTATAGACTTTAGAGAAATTGTAAAGAAGGCAGCAAAGGCTACTAATACAGCAGTTTTTGTATCCTCCCATATTTTAAGTGAGGTTCAGCAGCTTTGCGATGTGGTAGCTTTCATAAATGATGGACAGATTAAGTCTATAGAAAGTATTGTGGATGGCCAAGTTAAAAATGAAAAGGAAACCCTTGTTATAGTAACAAAGGATCCAGACATGAGCCAGGATATAATGGTAAATATGTCCGTTGTAAAAGATATTAAGAGGGAAGAAGATACCTTTACTGTTACTGCTGAAAAGGAAGCAGCCTGTGATATTATTAGGGAATTAGTAACTAAAGGTGTAGATGTTTGTGAAGTTTATAAGAAGCATAATCAGCTTGAACAGAGATATATGGAATTGGTAGAAGGGGGTAAGAGATAATGTTAAAGCTAATTAAAATAGAAACCTTTAAGCTTTTTAAAAGAACTAAGACCTGGGTTATCCTTATAGCCTTTATCTTGCTTACATCCTTAATAGGTTACATGAGCTACAGGGATGCTAAAAAAATGAGAGGATACTATGGTACAGAGGCTCAATTAGCCAATGAAAGAGAAAGATTGAAATGGCTAGAAGAATCAAGAGAAAGTATACCTGATGAAATTAAGAATAATGAAGCTTTAGTAGAAGAGTATAAGAAAAGCTATGACCATGACATAGAAAGTGCTAAAGTAGAAATAGCCAGATTAAAAACATTACTTCAGCTAGAAAAGGCTGGAGATTGGCAAAATATTTTAAAGAAACAAGTTGAAGAATTAAAAGCACAGCAAGAGATGTATAAGGGACAATCCGATTATAAGGATATACTAGCTCAAACTGAGCAGGAAATTGATAAGCTACAGTATTTACTAGATAATAATATTAGACCTGAAACGAACTATGATTATAATGGGAGAATCTTTTTAGCAGGAATTATTGCAATTTTAGGAGAGATATTTTTAGCTATGGGTATAGCTGTTTTTGCTGCGGATATGGTATCTGGTGAAGCAACGCCACCTACATTGAAGCTTCTACTAACACAGCCAGTTTCAAGAGCTAAGGTTATATTATCAAAGTTTATATCAATTAATATTTCTGCAGTTTCCTTAATAATTGGAGTTGAGTTAATAGGATTTTTGATAGTAGGACTTTTCTGTGGTTTTGGTAATATGAAATATCCTATGACCGTGGGAGTTAAGTATATGTATGATCCTAGTATTCTAAGTTCTGGTTACAAACAAGTCATACCAGTACTAGGCTCCGGTGAACTCATTCCAGCATGGCAGTACTTAGTAAAACTATTGCTATTACAAGCCTTGTTTATAATAGTTTGTACATCTTTAGTTTTCTTAATATCAACCTTAGTAAAGGCTAGCATGGTATCAATGGGAATAAGCGTTGTTTCTATAATCGCTTCTTATGTTGTATTCCTAGGATTTAATGGACTAAAGAATATAGCAAAGTACGTATTTGTTCTCTTTGGAAATGTAGAACGGCTTCTGACCGGTGACGTGGCGCAGATGTTTGATAATCCCGATATAAATTTGAATTCTACAGTTATTATGTTTATTGTATGGATTGTAGTAAGCTATATATTATCTCACATAACCTTCACTAAAAAGGATATATTAATATAAATAAAAGGCCCCGCTGGGCCTTTTTTGTCAACCTAACTTATAGTTTTAGCTTAAATAGCCTAATTGCATTGCGAAACATAACATTTTCATAATCCTTAGTAGCTAGCTCCCTCTTTAATCCATCCATTAAGCCTAAATATTTTTCATAGGTAGCTATACCATCTATGGGACTATCAGTACCAAAAAGTATTTTATCACTACCGCATTTTTCAATAGCCATTAAGGTGTTTTCAAGACTTACCCAGGTAGTATCTCCGTAAAGATTGTCTAGTTCTGCTATGTATTCTATAGCTTGCTTATTATCCGTTCCTAGTCCCATATGCACCATTACAAAATTAACATCTGGATATTTTTTAGCCATATGATATACATGCTGAACATGGGATTTTTCATCGTGAGCAGTATGAACAACAAAAGGAATTTTATGCTTTTGAGCAAATCTTAAGTATTCTTCACATCTAGGATCACTTATTGCTATGTCTGAATGATAAGGATGCATTTTAAAGCCAACAAAATGCTGAGAATTCTCTAAAATAAAACTAGCAACTTTTTCATCAAAGGTCTCTGTATTTGGGCAAATCCAAAACAGAGCCTTCAGCTTATGATGATGCTCTTTAACCAAGGTTAGTGCTTTTTCATTAGAAGACAACTGGCGGGAAGGAGTATTACTTGGAATTGGCTCTAAATCGCAGGTGAATTCTGTAGATTCAATACAGGAAACAAGAGCATAATCAATTTTATACTTTTTCATAGATTCTAAAAGAACCTCTGAGGGCATACTAAATCTATCAGCGGCACCAAAATGAACATGAGTATCAATTATCATAGTTAACACCTCGAATAATAAAATCGTTATCACTATTATACCATAGAAAGGGATCTTTTGCTCCTTGTTAGGCATATTGCTTTATTGTCTGATGGTTAGCCTGTAAAGGTGAGGATATATACTTTTTTGCCTATGTTGCTTTGTTTCAAAAAAGTGTTGATGAATATACGGAAAATATTAGGACAAGCAGTAGGAAGTCTTTTTAACCTAAGAAACTGTTGCACAACTAGCAAATCAGTTACTGTGTCACAGTTCCTTTAAAACTAAGGTGTAAGATTAACTTCAATACAAGAAACGATGTGCCTTTAATTTCTGCAAACTATACAAATGTTAATATAATTAATATGCATATTTGTGGTGTATTTATATCGATTATTTGGTGCAAAAAGGTAACAGTGCCATTCATCACTCCCAGGCGTGTCAGCATAAGAAAAAGTGAGAAAATAATAGATATTGAAAAAAAGAATGGAATAAAGTCGAATAATGAAAAACCAACTAAAAGAATGAAAAATTAAATGTGATAAGATAACACTTGTCGCCGCGAGAGAGCGACGATAACTCACCAAAAG
>DGDR01000027.1 GCA_002385545.1 Clostridium sp. UBA3947 | reverse complement strand
ATTTATGATATACTAATATTATATAATTAAACAATAGGATAATAAAAGGACGTGATACAATGTTAACTAAAATGTTGATAAAAACCTTCATTAAAGATAGTGATGATATAAAAAGGGACAAAGTTCGATCTGATTTGGGATTACTAGCAGGAATAGTTGGTATTGTGGCAAACATAATCCTTTTTATTATAAAGCTAGCAGCAGGAATTTTTACCAAAAGCATTGCTATTACAGCTGATGCCTTTAACAATTTTACAGATAGTGCCTCCTCACTCATTACCATTATAGGCTTCAAGCTATCTAAAGCACCAGCAGATGAGGAGCATCCCTTTGGCCATGGAAGAGTGGAGTATATTTCAGCCTTACTGGTTTCTTTTATGGTAATTTTTGTAGGTATCCAATTTGTTAAATCCTCCTTTAATAGGATTATAAATCCCTCTGAAGTAATATTCGAGACTGTTCCTTTTGCTTTAATGCTAATATCCATATTAATAAAAATCTGGCTTTCTAGCTTTAATCGAACCATAGGAAATAAAATAAATTCCTCTGCCTTAAAAGCATCCTCCTTTGATGCCTTAGGAGATGTGATTACTTCAAGTGTGGTAGCCTTATCTCTCTTGCTATCATTGAGGACATCTTTTCCTCTTGATGGTTATATTGGCATAATCGTAGCCTTATTAATTCTATACAACGGCTACAAGCTTGTTAAGGAAACCTTAAATCCCTTACTTGGAGAAGCTCCTGATCCAGAGCTAGCTACAGCTATAAAAGAAAGCCTTATGACCTATGATTATATTAGTGGTGTCCATGATTTAATTATTCACAATTATGGTCCAGGAAGATGCATAGCTTCAATACATGCTGAAGTCCCCTCCGATATAAATATAGTAAAAATCCATGATATTATAGATGAAGCAGAAAGGGAGATTTCCGAAAAATTAAATATTGTATTAGTAATTCATATGGATCCAATAAATGTTGACGATGAAGAGGTTAAAAATACTAAAAAGCAAATTGAAGATGCTATCCAAAGCCTGCCTAATATAAAATCATTACATGATTTGAGAATTGTAGGAGAAGGGGAACATAAAAATATAATATTTGATGTGGTGATAGCTACCAATGGTAAGTTCACCCATAAGGACGAGGTTAAGTTAAAGGAGGACATAAATAAAAAGGTACAGGAACTCCATCCTCAATATAATTGTATTATTACAGTGGATAGAGATTTTTCGGAGTTTTAAAGCTTAGTCAGAGGTCAAGATTAAGATATCAGAGGTCAGAAGTCAGATATTAAGGAAAATTTTGCAGAATGCAAAACTTATTAATTTTTTATAATTTCCTATACAAAAAGTAGCGGCTTTATAAGGCCGCTTTCAATTTTTTACATTTAATGTCTATTCGGATTTAATAGTCTTAATATAAATTTTTCTGTTTCTTGGGCCGTCAAATTCGCAGAGGAAGATACCTTGCCAAGGTCCTAGCTTAAGTTTGCCATGTTCGATTATTACGGTAACAGAAGAACCGATTATTGAAGCCTTAATATGGGCATGAGAATTTCCTTCTAAATGTTTATGTTCCATTTTTTCAGGAAAAACCTTATTTATATCTGCTAAAAAATCTAAGCCCACATTTGGATCTGTATTTTCGTTTATAGTTATACCTGCTGTAGTATGTGGAACGAAAACCACAACAATTCCTTCCATAACGCCACTCTTTGTAACCGCTTCCCTAACTATGCTTGTCACGTCAATTACCTGCGAAGGCTTACTGGTTTGAACCTTGTATTCCATATTTAACCCCCATTCCTATTTATTATTCATTTCCGTCCAAGTTTAGTATTAGGATTTATACCTAAATTATGTAAGTTTATTTTAACACATTTTCCTATATATAAAAAGTACTCAATGAATAACTATAATAATTATTCAATAAGTACTCTCTATTAAGCATATTTTACCCTTTAATAACCTGAATTATTTCTTTTTCTACCTTTTCTACATCCGGTACATAGCTTTTTAATAGCACCATATTTCCCTTAAAGGTATATTCACCTAAAGCTGCAGGAATTAAAACACTTTCCCCTTTTTTAATGGTTTCAGTGCCATTGCTATAGCTTATAATCCCCTGTCCTTCCACACAAGTAAATATATAAAATCTTTCTGGATCGCTGTTTTCAGTAAACTCCGTACTTACCTCATACTTTTCAAGAGAAAATTCCTTTGCTAAACATAGATATGTTTTGCTAAAACCTTCATTTTCTAACTTTAAGCCTATGCTTTTCCTTCCCCTTAAATTTAAATCCACCACATCCAGTGCCTTATCCACATGAAGCTCACGGCCTCTATTATAGTCATATACTCTGTAGGTAGTATTTGAATTTTGTTGAATTTCTGCAATGATAGCTCCCTCGCATATTGCATGCATTAAACCGCTTTTTATAAAATAAGTTTCTCCCTTTTTAATTTTAATTCTATTCATGTATTGCTCTAAGGTTCCCTCTTCAATAGCCCTTTTAAATTGCTCCTTTGTACAACCGCTCTTTACTCCTACTATAAGCTCTGCCCCTTCCTTAGCATCAACTACATACCAGGCCTCCGTTTTTCCAGAGTCCTTTTCAACCCTATATCCATATTCATCGTCTGGATGAACCTGTATTGATAGCTTATCGTTAGAATTTATAAGCTTTAGAAGCAGTGGAAACCTCTCCTTGTCTATTTTTGTTCCTAATACTTCATTACCCTTTTCTTGTATAAGTCTATCCAAAGGTACATCCTTATAGTTTCCATTAGCAATCACACTAGTTCCATCCTCATGGCAGGCAACATCCCAGCTTTCACCTATATTTCCAGGTGGAAGGTCATCTTTATAGGCTTCTAATTCTCTACCTCCCCAAATTTTTTCGAAATAAATACTATAAAATTTTAAAGGATACATACTTATACACCTCTTATTTCAACTCATTTTTCAGCAATTATCCTATAATGGATTGACAACTCCTTTTATTATAATATAACCTTACTACAAAAGAAAGATTATTAAAAAATCAACACTAATTTACATCTTTTTATAGTAATAAACTAATTTTTTCAAAAAAGGTGTTGAATTTAAATTTTAATTATAGTAAAATATTAATTAAAGAAGTAATGATTCATTTTATGAGAACTTCTTACACTTAAAAACTAAAGTTAATCCCCAACAATAAAACACGGTTTAAGCCCCCCTTAAACCGTGTTTCTCTTTTTATACCCTTCTAAGCACTGTCAAATTATGAAGCGCCCTAGTACTCATAACATATTTTATATTATCATCATTACTAGCATCAGCACTGCTATCCTCTAGTATAATAACCGCATCAAACTCCAAGCCCTTTGCATAATAAGAAGGCATCATAACAGTACCACCACTAAATATTTGATACTCATCTTCCATAACTTTAATATTAAAGTTCTTTCTAAGTTGGCCACCAATTGCTTCAATAGTTTTCATATCCTTTGCAATTAAAGCTATGCTTTCATAATCCTTTTCTTTGTATTCTTGAAGCTTTTTCTTTACTAGCTCTTCCAATTCACTATTGTTAGAGAAAGCTACCACCTCTACCTTATCACCCTGTCTAACTAGTGGAACTACCTTCTTTTCTTCCAAATAGCCATTGGCAAACTCCATAATTTCTCTAGTGGATCTATAACTCTTTTCCAAAAAGAAATCCTCCACATCAAGGTCCTTATAAATTTCCTTCAATTCAGTCATGGCAAGCTTGCCCTCATAAGGCACCAATCTTTGATTAACATCACCAACAATAGTCATAGAGGAACACTTAGTAAGCTCTTTAATAACCATAAATTGAAGTGAACTATAGTCCTGAGCTTCATCAATTACCACATGTCTAATGTCCTCTTTAATTAGATTTCCCTTTAGCTTTATGCTCATATAGAGTAATGGTGCTAAATCATCATAAATTAACTTCTTTCCACCGTTAATTTCATTATAAATCTCTATTATAGACGGATTGTTTATCCAGCTTAAAGCAGCCTTTGTATCTAAAGAAGCTCTTACAATATCTCGTATTTTATTTTTTCTCATAAAATCTATTTGGCTACCGTTAGTATTTAGTTGCTCTGGTGTCATAGAGTCTAATAGCTTTTTATAATGTCTTTGAACCTCTCTTATCATTTCATCTCTAATGTCTTTAATTTTGCTAAAAATAATTCTTCTTATCTTTCTACTTCTTCTGAAAAGAGGCATATTTATATAATGAACCTTAAATAGATCCTGTATTTCCTTTGCATCTATAACCAGCTTATCTAGAAGGTAAACATCCTGAATTTTAAAGTAGTCCTTATCTAACTCATAAAGCTTATTATCAAGCTCCTTAATATACTCTGGTGAGCTCTTATATACTATTTCCTTAATAAAGTTCTCGTCCTGTTGCATTATTTTTTCCATATAATCTTTAAAAGACATAAAGTCATTATCATCTAAATTTAATATCTCCAGGGCATAATCCTTAAAGGTTCTTTGCTTAACTCCTACTTCTCCTAGACTGGGCAATACCATAGAAATATACTCCATGAATATGCTGTTGGGGCCTAATATAAGAACTTTATCCTGTAGGACATCCCTATAGTTGTATAATAAATAGGCTACTCTATGTAGGGCTATTGTGGTTTTACCACTACCTGCTACACCATTAACTACTACTGTTTTTGTCCTTGGTTGCCTAATAATATTATCCTGTTCCTCCTGTATGGTCATGATAATATCCTTAAGCTTTTTAGAGGAATTCTCACTTAAGACCATTTTTAAAATATCATCTTTTACTTCCACAGCACTATCGAACATACCAGTAAGTTTGCCCCGTTTTATGATAAATTGGCGTTTAAGCTTAACATCGACCTCTATTTCTCCCATAGGTGCCCTATAGATAGTCTTTCCTAGTTTTCCACTATAAAACAAAGCCGCCACAGGAGCTCTCCAGTCTACCACAAGAGGCTCGAAGCTTCCCTCCGGTGTCATTCCAAACCTACCTACATATATGGTTTCTTTGTCCTCACTATCCTCTTCAATAAAATCTACTCTACCAAAGTAAGGAGAATTCTCTAAAATTAATAGCTCCTTTAATCTTCTATCTATTACCTTAAAGGCCTCTTCCTTAACAAATCTTTCGTGGTCAAAATACTCTGCTACCTTATCTTCATCGTCCCTATATTCATCTAGCATATTTTTTCTATAGTCTAATATGTACTGAGAAAATTCCTTTCTTTTTGATATATAATTAAGAATTTCATCCTTAATTATTTCCTTAGAATATTCCAACCTTTCTTCTTCATAGGCTCTTTCATAAGCTTCCTTCAAACTTTCATTAATTGCCTCTTCCTTTTCCTTATTAATGTCCTTTTCCATCATGGTAATACCCCCAATCAAAGTTAAAATTAGCTAGGTCAATTATTTTATCGTTCCAAACCTTTCTAAAGGAAATATTCTTATTAGAGCCTTACCTTCTATATCATCCCTACTTATGTATTGCTCTTGCCAGAAGCGAGCATCCTTTGAATCCGCTCTATTGTCTCCTAAGAAAAGATAGTGATCCTCTGGTACCTTAAAGGCTCTTGCAGGCCCTGCTGGCTTTTTAACATATTCTTCTTCAAGCTTAGCTCCATCTATGTACACTTGGCCATCACTTCTTATCTCCACCGTCTCTCCAGGAAGACCAATTACACGTTTAATTAATCTTTCTTGTAGCTCTTGGGAATAAAAAACCAAAATATCTCCTCTTTGAATTTTTTCCTTGTTAAAGATTTTTGTAGCAAAGCATTGATCACCTATTTGCAAAGTTGGATACATGGAACCTGAGGGTATATATATTTTATATATTACAAATCGATTAATCAAGTAGGCCAAAATAAGTGCCACAACCACCGGCATCACAAAATCTGAAAAGAAGCTACCTCTATATTTTTTCCTATTTTTATAATTTGCATCATAATACAATTCAACACACCCTCCTACTTTTTAAATATATTGCTCTTAGGTAAATAGGCTAACCCTTATAAAAACCATAAAACTAAGCATTTACAATGACTTTTCTTTATCTCCATCGGTTATTATTTGCCCTTATACTTCTATTATATACCATTATTAACCATACATTTAATTATAAATTAAAATCTTGTATTATAAAAGTATAATATACTATAATCTAAATTGAAATACTTACATTAATTAATCGTTGGAGGAATATAAAATGATTAAACTTGCACCATCCATTTTATCTGCAGACTTTGCAAACTTAGGAGCTCAATTAAAGGTTCTGGAACAGTCTAAGGTTGATTTCTTACATATAGATGTTATGGACGGAAATTTTGTCCCTAATATTTCAATAGGCTTGCCAGTAATAAAATCTATAAAAGCTTATACTAACATAACCTTGGATGTACATTTAATGATAGAGAAGCCTTCCCGCTATATTGAGGACTTTGTAAAAGCTGGAGCGGACTACATAACCGTTCATCAAGAAAGTGAAATACATCTTGATAGATTAATAGATCAAATAAAGAGCTACAAGGTTAAAGCAGGTATAGCTATCAATCCTGCTACTCCTATCTCAGCTTTAGAACATATACTACCCAAAGTGGACCTAGTACTAGTTATGAGTGTTAATCCAGGCTTCGGAGGACAAAGCTTAATTGAATATACATTAAACAAGATAGCAACACTAAAAAAACTTAGAGAAGAAAAAAGTTATACATATGAAATCAGCGTTGATGGTGGAGTTACTGCTGAAAACTGCACAAGAGTAGCCTCCTATGGTGCAGATATATTAGTTTCAGGTTCTGCCATATTTAAAAACAACACCATTGAAGAAAACATAAAAGAATTCAGAAAGCAGCTTGATAATATAAATTCCATCTAAAAGATAAAAGTCTGCGTACCTACCTTGGATTACTGCTTAGTATCTCCAGCTTGAGGTTACACAGACTTTTTTATACTGTCAAATTTAAAGCTTTCTAAGCACTTTTTATAACCACTTGATTACGCCCATTACCCTTAGCCTCATATAATGCTTGGTCCGCTATTTGGTTTAACTGCTCTAAATTACTTATACCATCATGCATTAAAGCTACACCAAGACTCATGGTTACTTTCACAGATATACCTTCATGGGTAAAGGCTTCCTCTTCTACTGCCCGTCTCAAGCCTTCTGTAATAGACACTAAAGACTCTTTATCAATTTGGGGCATTATTAAAATAATTTCCTCTCCTCCATACCTTCCTATGATATCCTTGTTTCTTATAATTCTTTTACAACGTACACTTAGCTCCTTCAAAACCTCATCTCCAAAGCTATGCCCATAAGTATCATTAATAGATTTAAAATGATCTAAATCCATCATTACTAAAGCTAGACTTTCTTTTTTGGCTTTACACTTGTCAAATTCATATTGAGCTAGTTCAAAGAAATGTCTTCTGTTATAAAGCCCTGTTAAACCATCAACATCTGCCAATTCTCTAAGACCAGAGAATAACCTAGCGTTCTCAAAAGCAATTCCAGTCTTAGCTGCTATGTTTATAGCTATTTTTTCAACGTAATCAGTATAAAGGTTTATGTCCCCATTTTTCAGAATTATTATTCCTTTAGTCTTATTATTATAAACAATTGGTATAACAAATTTCACTTTACCATCGGTAGCTTCTAAAATCATAGGTTTTTTCTGCAAAATAACCTGTTCGTATATTCTTAGCTTATCTATCTTCAGTGCCTTTCGTTTATATCTACTTAATTTACCATTAAGCTTTAAGGAGGCTATATACAAGCTATCCTTATTCTCAATCACAATTATTGCCTTCTCAAAGGGTATAAGATTATTAAGATTATAAAGCACTTTATCCGCTAACTCTTGAATATCCAAGCTACTGGTAAGGTCCTTAGTAAACTCATTAAGCTTTTCTGCCAATACTCTGGTAATCCATTCAGCTTCCAACCTGCTTGCATTAATTTTAGAAAACTCCATAGAAGATTTAAGTTTTATTAAATTCTCAACCCTTACTAACAACTCATTCCTTTCAAAGGGTTTGGATATAAAATCATTAGCTCCACATTTTAAAGCACTATCTATATCCTTTTGCTCGTCCTTAGCTGTAAGCATAAGAATTGGTAGCTCCATTGAATTATACCTTTCTCTTACCTTCTTACAAACATCAAAGCCAGATAATATAGGCATCATTATATCTAGAATCATTAAATCCACAGTCTGATTTTCACTAAATAATATCTTTAATGCTTCTTCACCATTGTTAGCTTTAATTACCCTATATCCTTTCATAGTTAATTGATTATCTAACACTTGGAGATTAATTGCTTCGTCATCAACCACTAATATTCTGAAACTATTTTCTAAAGCTGTAGTCTTTTCCTCCTCAGGTTGCATCTTAAAGATATCTTGCTTCTTAAACCTTCTTTTTTCAGCTTTAACCTTAACAGCCTCTTGATTGTGATTTTCTTTGTAGCTTGGCAGGGTAAAATAAAACTCACTGCCTTTACCTAATGTAGATTTTACGTAAATTTCACCACCATGTAGCTCTACTAAAAATTTCGTAATGCTTAATCCCAGTCCTGTACCTCCGGAATTAAAAGAATGCAAACAAAGTATATCGTAAATATTAAAAGCTTATGCTTAGATTTTAAATTTTTAAATACCTTCAATAACTTCCTCCCCTTAATAGTAACACCCCATTCCCTATAGATTGCTAAGAAGATAACTTAAATTCTTACTTCTATTATATATCAAATCTTCAACAAGATAAAAGCATATTATTACACAATTAGACACATACTTAATTTTAAGTGTTACCCCATTTATAAAAGTCAGAGGTCAGATTATAGATAGATATATGATATAGTTGAGGAAAAAGTCTATTAGTTAATTTTAGCTTTTATATTACAGTAATGCTAGTATTAAATAACAAGCAGCAAAAAGCTGCTGCACAACCAACAACTTTGTCAGTTATGCAACAGCCCCTTTTTTAAATTATTTATACTGCTGTTTCTTCTTCTTCCTTGATTAACTCAATTTTATATTCCTGGATACATTCCATTAATAAATCTAGAGCTTTAATAATCTGTTCTTCTTTATGCTCACTAGTTACACAAAATCTTAATCTAGCTTGACCCTTTGGAACTGCAGGATATACTGCCGGTGGTACAAAGACTCCTTTTTCAAGCATTACATTACTTAAAAGGAAGGCATCTCTATCATCGCCTACTAATACAGGAATTATAGCAGTTTTTCCTGCTAAGCAAGTATTTAATCCTCTCTTATGAGCCTCTTCCAAGAAAGTATCTATATTTTTATGCAGTCTCTTAACAATTGAAGGATCTTTCTCTAGAATTTCCAAGGCCTTTAAGGTAGCCGCTGCCGAAGGAGGATTAATTCCTACGGAGAATACAAAGCCAGGCACATTATATTTTAGATATTGGATTAAGCTTTTCTTTCCTGCTAAATATCCTCCACAGGTACCAAGCCCCTTAGATAAGGTACCCATCTTTATATCGATATCCTCAGGATCTAGATTAAAGTATTCATCTACTCCTCCACCATTTTCTCCTATAACACAGGCGGAATGAGCCTCATCTACCATTAGGAAGAAGCCATATTTCTTTTTAAGCTTTACAAATTCAGGTATAGGAGCTATATCTCCATCCATAGAATATACTCCTTCTACCACTACCAATATTTTTTCATACTTGTTTCGTACGTTTCTTAGAATACTTTCCAATGCAACAAAGTCATTGTGAGGAAATACCTTTGATGCACTCCTAGATAATTGACAGCCTTGAACTATAGAATTATGTGAAAGAGCATCATATAAAATAATATCTTTTTCATTACAGAAGTTTCCTACAAATGTAACATTGGTAGAATGTCCACCAACTAAAACTATGGCGTCTTCTGCATGCTTCCACTTTGCAATTTTCGCTTCAAGCTCTTGATAAAGGTGCTTTTCTCCAGCTAGGATTCTACTACCGCTAGCAGATGTTCCATACTTTGCAGCAGCCTCCTGAGCAGCCTTAACGGTTTCTGGATGACCTGACATTCCGATATAATTATATGAACCAAAATTTAATATTTCTCTTTCACCATCTAGTATAGACACATCTTTTACGATAGAATCATGGCAAACGAAATATGGATTTCCTACTCCCTCCATAGCTTTTTCTCTAAGGAGGAATTCTTTATACTCTCTACTATCCTCAAAGCGAGTAACTGGTACTATCTTCTTACCATCATTTTGGTTAACTCTATCCTGATATTCTGTTATGCCCTTAGTCTTTTTTAATATTAACAAGGATAAATTATTAACATTTGTGCAATTGCAATACTCTGAATCTGGAATAACAATATTGTACTTTTCTTCAACCTTAACTAAAAGGCTAATGCTAGATAAGCTATCACCATCTAAATCATCAATAAAATGAGCATCATCCTCAATGCTTTCCTCTGGTAAGTGTAAAATTTCGCCAAAGGCCTTCCTAACTTCCTTTTTTATTTCTTCAAATTCCTTTTCATATACTTCTTCAATTCTTGTTTCTTTCTTTACAGCTTCCTTTAGCTCAAAGCTATTGCCTTTTAGATCAAGGTCTACTAATGCTATTTCCTTATTCTCTATTAGGCTCTTAAGCTCAACCCTTCTTACCTTGATTCCATTAACTACTGGCAATGGTTCAGCTGTTAAATAGGCCTTATTAACCCTTTTCATTATTGGAAGAGTAGCATTTATTTTATTAATAGCATCCCTTAGTTTCATATAATTTTCTTCATTAAGCTCTGATTTTGGCAGGTTTAACACTAGGGTTATATATTGATAATTCTCGTCCTTTTTAGTTCCTAAAACAGAAAGCTGGTTGTATAAGGGTAATTTAGCAAAATAATCTTCAATTTCATCTGGATAAACATTTTCACCAGATTCATTAATAATTATATCCTTAACTCTTCCCTCTAAGATCAATCTGCCATCCTTTAATCTTCCTACATCACCAGTAGCAAACCATCCTTCTTCATCTAAGTCTGCAGCTACCTGTTTCCCATCTACTAATCTTCCTTGATGAATAGACTTTCCTCGTATTAATAATTCACCAACCTCTTCATCACCAGCAATTTTATATTCATTATATTTTAAAGGCTTTCCAAGAGAGCCTGAAAGTCTTATCTTTAACTTGTCACTGCTTTCACAAGAGGTTATACCCACTTCTGTCATACCAAATCCACAGGTTGTAAAATATCCTAAGCCATTAATAACCTTTAAAGATTCATAAGGAACCTGGCTACCTCCAACAATAATACATCTAACTTGCGGTCCTGCAATTTTAGCTAGTACCTTTTTAAACATTTTTTGTGCAACCTTCAAACCAAAGGCTGTATTGATTTTTTGTAAAAATAAGCTTGTATTTAACATAATGCTAAATGCTATTTGCTTAGTAAAACTACTCTGCTCTACATTTCTTAATACAGACTTTGCTATGTTATTCACTAAAATAGGTACAGTATTTATATGGGTTACCTTATGAGCCTTACAAGCCTTCATTATGGTCTCTGGTGCTCTGTCCTTTAAATATATAAGGGTAGCACCATGAAAACCATACCATAAATAGGATGCCAAAAACCCAAAAATATGATGTAAAGGTAAAAAGGCCAGTACTTTATCACCAGGCTTAGGAGCTATATATTTGCTCTCATAAATAAACTGCTCTGTATTTAAAACCTGATAGCATACTGATTCTCCAGTGTAAAAATATATTTTGCTAGAAGCTGTGGTACCAGAGGTACAAAGGGCAAACTCATTCTCCCAAATGGGCTCAAAAGCTTCATCTATATCCTTTGATATATCTACAGCCTTTGCTATTGTCATTTTAGCACCAGATTGTTCAATTAAGTAAGAAGTTTTGTCCTCTCCTAAGTTTGCATCTACAAGAAGTGGCTTGTATCCATTCATCAAAATAGCCCAAAACATTATTGGCCACCAAGGTGAGTTAGGCATTTTTAAAGCTATGTAGGACCCCTTTTCAATTTCTGTAGTAATCTTTGCTAGCCTTGCAGCAGCTTTAATAATCATATCTTTATAATCACTATAAGTCCATTTTATAATTTCATCTTGCTCCATAAACTCGCAAGCATTTCCTTGATTACTCATCATAATTTCAAATATACTTTTAAAGTCCCAAGTCGACTCTTTAAGTAGTTGAATATTTTTCTGTGAAATACTCATCGCTTCGCCTCCAAATAAAATTACTCCTATAACTTTATCCTTCTGTCTATTCTCTCTAGCTCTTGATTATTTTTTATACCTTTTCCCATATAATAGTCAATAATTATTTTTTCAAAAATTCTTTCTGGTAGAATTTTTTTCAACACTAGGGATAGCTTTTGATTAAAATATCCTACAGGATATCTAAGCTTAGGATTCTTAGTATTTATAATTTTGAATAGGAGCTTGCCTATTAGCTCTGGGTTACACCCATTTACTTCATCATATTCAAAAACAGAAGCAGTTTTTATAAAATCCTCATAATAAGCAGAATTTTTGTGGATTAATGTAGAGAATCTTCTGTTTTTAGTAAAGCCTGTTTTAAAATCACCTGGTTCTATAATTACCACCTTGATACCAAACGGTTTTAGTTCCTTACTTAGAGCTTCGCTAAAGCCCTCCACTGCAAACTTGGTGCTACTGTATACCCCCTGATAAGGTAACCCAATGACTCCACCAATAGATGAGCTATTAATAATTAAACCTTTACCTGCCCTTCTCATATGAGGTAGCACTTCTTTCACAACTCTAACCATACCAAAATAGTTGCTTTCAAAAAGCTCCTTATACTCCTCTAGGGTGGTTTCCTCTAACGGTCCAGAAATTCCTGTTCCAGCATTGTTAAAAACCGAATCAATCCTCCCTTCTCTTGAAATTATCTCCTTAACAGCCTGTCTAACAGAGTCATCATCCCTTACATCCATTTTCAACATATTTATGTTATATTTATTGAGTTCCTCATCATCCCTTACTTTTCTGCTGGTTCCATACACTACAAAGCCCCTGGAAGCTAAATATATAGATGCAGCTCTTCCGATGCCAGAAGAAGCTCCTGTGATAAGCACTATCTTATTTTGCTTTTCCATAAAACACCTCTGTTACTTCCAACAAAATTCAATATTTATTACACTATTCTACTAATTTATATATTATACTACATTTTTAAGTGAGGAAATTGCACAATTAA
>DGDR01000095.1 GCA_002385545.1 Clostridium sp. UBA3947 | reverse complement strand
ATAAAGGTCGAAGAAATTGATATAGAAGCGGAAAAGGAAGAGTTATTAAAAAATGCTGATGAATACAAGGGAGTATTCATCGATAGCAGGAGGTAAAGAAAAATGGCTTTAAACAATCCCTATGCAGTATACAAAAACAATAGTGTGAATTTTGCATCTAAGGAACAGCTACTATTAATGCTAGTTGATGGCGCTGTTAAATTTGCTAAAGTAGGTAGACAAGCTATTGTAGATAAAAAGGTAGCACTAGCACATGAAAATATAGTAAAAACCCAGGATATATTTTATGAGTTAATGGCTACATTAGATGTTCAAAAGGGCGGAGATTGGGCTAGAAAATTAATGAGTGTTTATGAGTTTATTGTTAGAAGTCTTGTAGAGGCTAATATGAAAAAGGATGTAACAATAATGGATCAGGTGATACCTTTAATAGAAGAGGTTAGAGACACTTGGCATCAAGCTTATAAGGTGTCAAAAGGGGCGGCAATATAAAATCTGATAATTGAAAGGAGGATATAAATGAGTAATAGTCTTAGAATAACGGGCTTAGCAACTGGCATAGATACAGATACGCTAGTAAAGCAATTAATGCAGGTTGAACAAATTAAGATAGATAAGGTTCTACAGGAAAAGCAGCTTATTCAATGGCAACAGGAATTGTACAGAGATATCATTGGTGAAATCAATTCTTTTAAAAGCACCTATTTTGATGTGCTTAAAACCGATTCCTATATGTTATCTACTAATACTTATTCTAGCTTTGATGTAGTAAGTAGTGCGGCAAAGTATGCCAATGCTTCTGCTAGTGCTAGTGCAGTAGCAGGAACCTATGTACTTTCAAATGTGGTAACTGCCACAAAAGCAACTCAGAGTGGTAACTCTATAAAAGTTAGACAAGCTGAAAACCAAGTATCATTTCCAGTGGATTTCTCAAGGGATAGTATTACAGTGTCCATTACAGAAGGGGAAGAAACTAAGGAATATACTGTTAGCTTAAATCCAGGGGAATATAAAAGTCTCAGTGACCTAGCAAATCATATAAACTCACAATTAAGTAAGGCTAAACTAACAGCTGATGATAGCGAGGTAAATATAGCTTCTAAGCTAAAGGCTAAGGTATCTGATGATGGTACTAAGATCGTATTTACCAAATCTAATTCCGATGATACAGTAATGGTGGATACTGTAGAACTAGTAGGAGATACAAGATTAGATAGTGATAGTGGTTTTGAGTTCGATGTTAACATCAAAAGTGGTATTAATGATACATTAATAGTAAATATAGATGGCACAAACTATAAGGTAACCTTGAATGCAGGTTCTTATGCTCTTGACGCTAATGGCTTGATTAAGGAAATAAATGATGCCTTAGCAAACGCGAAAAAATTAAATCCAAATGGCAGTGAAGCAGGGACAGAAGATATATCTGACAGATTAAAAGCAGAGCTTTCCTTTGACGGTAAATTTATTAAATTTTCAGTTGATTCAGGCTCTGGTTCAGATGTTGGGAACATTAATATAACAGGAAATGCAGTAAAAACTTTAGGCTTTAGCAGTACTAACTTTAGTGTATCACCAACAGCCAGCAGCAAAATGTCTAGCATATTTAGTGGTACTGTGAAGTTCACTGTTAATGGAAAAGATTTTGAATATGATTTTTCTGGTGCAGATAAAAATAAAACCATTCAAAATATTTTGGATGATATATCTAGCAAAGCAGGAGTAAAGGCTTCTTTTAGTGAATTAAGTGGCAGATTTACTATATCATCTATTAATACTGGTTCTAATGAACAGCTTAATATAGGATGGGATAACGGAGATTCAAATTCTGCAGTATTTTTAGACAAGCTATTTAATATTAAGGCTGATAATAGTATCGAGGATCCAGCTGGTAGCAATAAATATTATTTTAGAACCGCTGGAACTGATGCTTCTGTAACTATAAAGGATCCTAATGGAAACGTAAATACAGTAATAAAGTCTAATAATACCTTCACAATTGATGGGGTAACCTATAGTTTATTACAAAATACAACAGAGGAAACAAAGGAAATAGAGTTAACAATAACATCTAATCCTGATAAGACCTTTAAAAAAATAGTAGAGTTCATAGACAGATATAATTCGTTAATTGATAAAATTAATTCAAAACTTACAGAGAAGAAGCAATATAGCTACAAGCCTTTAACTGATGAGCAAAAAAAGGAAATGTCAGAAAAGGAGATTGAGCTTTGGGAGGAAAAAGCAAAGCAAGGCTTACTTAAAGGAGATACTTATTTAGAAGGTATGCTATCTAAAATGAGAACTGCTTTCTTTGACCCAGTAAAAAACCTCTTTAGTGATAGTCTTTATGATTCTGACAACATAGGAATAAGTCTTTCAGATATTGGTCTTTCAACTTCTTCTGATATATCTCAAAGGGGAAAAATTATTATAGATGAGGCTAAGCTAAAAGAGGCTATTCAAAATCATGGTGATAAGGTAGCAGAGCTATTTACAAAGAAGTCTACTACTAAGCCTAGCTATAGTCCAGACATGTCCGCAGCTGACAGAAATGCAAGATATCAAGAATCTGGTATTTTCCAAAGGATAAATGATATTCTTCAGGACTATGTAAGAACCACTAGAGATTCCAATGGTAAAAAAGGATTGCTACTAGAAAAAGCAGGTATTAAGGGAGATTTTAGTGAACTAAATAATATTTTATCTGAGCAATTAAAGGCAAAAGAAAGACTAATAGAAGAGCTTGAGAAAAAGTTTGCAAAAAAACAGGAAAAGTATTATGCACAGTTTGCACAGTTAGAGAAGGCTATGAACCAATTGAATAGCCAGTCTAGTTGGTTGGCAATGCAATTAGGTACTTATGGTGGTTAATTTTTAAACTTCCTTTAGCAATAATTAAGTTATACATGTATCAAAGTTTCAAGAGTTTGGGACTTTGAACATGTATAACTCTATAGTTGATGTTGGAAGCTGAATAAGGAGAGTGAAAAATGAATTCTCAACTAAGGGAGGAGCTTACAAAATATAAGGATACAACCCTTGAGATAATAAAGGCTGTGGAAGATGAGAATTATGATCTTTTGGAAGGTCTTATAAGCAAACGTGGTGAGATAATTAATAGCATAGAAAAATTAAATTATAGCAAGGAAGAATTTAAAGCTATTTGTATGGATTTAAAAATATTGTTCTTTCAAAATAATTTGAATAAGCTTATGAATGAAAAAAAGGTAAAGATAAAAAGACAATTAGAATCCATGGATGATAATAAAAATGCTCGAAATAGTTATAATAAAAAATTTAGTGTAGATTCAATTTTTTTTAATAAAAAAATTTAAA
>DGDR01000199.1:10777-17403 GCA_002385545.1 Clostridium sp. UBA3947 | reverse complement strand
AGATGTGTATAAGAGACAGATGTTATATTCTATAAAGTAATGAACCCAAAGGATGCTGTATACAATATAGAAAATTATACTCATGGTATTGTATATTCAACTATCACCAATATGAGAAATATTGTAGGTGATATGACTTTAGATGAGGTTTTGTCTGGTAGAGATAAAATTAACTCAAAGCTTCTTCAAATCATTGACGAAATAACTGATGCTTACGGAATTAAAATTTTATCTGTAGAAATAAAAAATATTATGCCACCTGCAGAAATACAGAATGCTATGGAAAAGCAAATGAAGGCAGAAAGAGATAAGAGAGCAGCTATTTTACAGGCAGAAGGTCAGAAACAGGCTCAAATTGAAAGAGCAGAAGGTGAAAAACAAGCTAAAATACTTGCAGCTGAAGCAGAAAAAGAAGCTAATATCAGAAGAGCTGAAGGTCTTAGAGAATCTCAACTTCTTGAGGCCGAAGGTAAAGCTAAAGCTATTGCACTTATAGCTCAAGCTGAAGCAGATGCTATTGCAAAAGTTAATAGAGCTATAATAGAATCAGGTACTAATGAGACCGTAATTGCACTAAAACAGGTGGAAGCTTTAACTGAAATGTCTAAGAACCCTGCAAATAAGTTAATCTTACCTAATGAGACTATTTCATCTTTAGGTAACATAGCAGCAATTGCAGAAATGATAAAGGGTAATAATTACGCACGATAACAATTTGTAAATAGCATATTGTTCGTTACATAACGAATAATATGCTATTTTTTTAACTTATCATTGACTATATTCCTTCATAGTGTTACTATGTAATAAAAGATGATAAATTTAATATATTAAATAAATTTATCCATATAATCCTGATAATATGGTTCGGGAGTTTCTACAGAAAGCCATAAACTTTCTACTATGGGTAAATCCTTGGGTGATATGCTACATATACACCTCTTTTTGTCAACCGCAGGATTTACTCATACTGTGGTTTTATTATTTTTTAGGAGGTTCTGTATATGCAAGACAAGGTGTATCGAATTTTAGTTGAAAAAAAGCCAGGATATAATGTAGAAGGGTCTCATTTATTAAATGATTTGAAGACAAATTTGCATTTACATAATTTAGTAGATTTACGAATTGTGAATCGATATGATATTGCAGGCTTAACTGAAGAAGAATTTGAATATTCAATTAAAACTATCTTTTCAGAGGCTACTGTTGATAATGTATATAAAGAAAACATACCTCTCCAATCAAATGAAGTAGCATTTGCCATAGAGTTTTTGCCAGGTCAATATGATCAAAGAGCAGACTCTGCAATGGAATGTCTACAACTCATCTATAAAAAGAAAGCTGTAGTCAGAAGTTCTAAATTAATCATTTTAAAAGGTTCCTTAAGTGAAGAAGATATCAAAAGGATAAAACATTATTGTATAAATCCTGTAGATACAAGGGAAGCAAGCCTTGATAATTACACATCTCTAATAGAGTCCTATGAAACTCCTAGCATGGTTAGTATTTTAGAAGGCTTTATTAAGTTAAATGAGGATACATTGTATGACATCTACAATTCCCTTAATTTAGCCATGACCATAGATGATTTTAAAATGATTCAAGAATATTTCAGAGATGAAGAAGGTAGAGATCCAAGCATAACTGAGATTAGAGTACTAGACACTTATTGGTCGGATCATTGTAGACATACAACCTTTCTTACTGAGATTAATGATATAAAAATAGAGGCAGGAAAGTTTAACACCTGTATTAATAAGGCTTACGAGGAATATAAAGAAGGTCGTAAAAAGATTTATGGAGATAAATCAAAAGCAGTAAGCTTAATGGACATAGCTTTGATGGCTATGAAGGAATTAAAAAGTCAAGGAAAACTAAGAGACTTAGATGAGTCTGAAGAAATAAATGCTTGTAGCATTAAGGTTCCAGTTGTTGTTGATGGTGTAGAAGAACAGTGGCTTGTAATGTTTAAAAACGAAACTCACAATCATCCAACAGAAATTGAACCATTTGGTGGTGCTGCTACCTGTTTAGGTGGTGCTATAAGAGATCCTTTATCAGGTAGATCTTATGTTTATCAAGCTATGAGGGTTACTGGAAGTGGTGATCCTAGAACCAGCATTCAAGATACCTTACCTGGTAAACTTCCTCAGCGTAAAATTACAACAGAAGCAGCACATGGATATAGTTCCTATGGAAATCAAATAGGTTTAGCAACAGGAATGGTATCAGAAATATACGATGAAGGCTATATAGCTAAAAGAATGGAAATCGGTGCAGTCATAGGAGCTGCTCCTGAATCAAATGTTATTAGGCTTAAGCCTACAGCTGGGGACAAAATAATTCTCCTAGGCGGTAGAACTGGTAGAGATGGTTGTGGTGGAGCCACAGGATCATCTAAAAAACATACAGAGGAATCTATTGAAACCTGCGGTGCTGAAGTTCAAAAAGGAAATCCTCCTACGGAGAGAAAAATTCAAAGGCTATTTAGGAATCCAGAAGTAACTAGATTGATTAAGAAATGTAATGATTTCGGGGCTGGTGGAGTTTCTGTTGCAATAGGAGAGTTGGCGGAAGGATTAATTATAAATTTGGATGCAGTTCCAAAAAAATATGAAGGTCTAGATGGAACAGAACTTGCTATATCTGAATCACAAGAAAGAATGGCAGTTGTAGTTGCTGCAAAAGATGTAGATACTTTTATTAGATTAGCTAATGAGGAAAATCTAGAAGCAACAGTTGTAGCAGAAGTAACAGACAATAGACGATTAATAATGGAATGGAGAAGCAATAAAATCGTTGATATAAGCAGAGATTTTCTTGATACCAACGGAGCTAAGTCAAAAACTGATGTGATGGTTGAGCAAATACAAGATTTAAGTAAGGTTTTTGCAAATGAAAGTTACGGTAAGGACTTAGAGGAAAAATGGTATAATCGTTTGTCTGATTTAAATGTATGCAGCCAGAAGGGATTAATTGAGCGCTTTGACAGTACTATTGGAGCGGGAACGGTTTTAATGCCTTTAGGTGGTAAATATCAATTAACTCCAGCAGAAGCAATGGTCTCAAAACTACCAGTGCTATCAGGTGAAACTTCCACAGCCTCTATTATGTCTTATGGTTTTAATCCAGCAATAGCTAAGGTAAGTCCATTTCATGGGGCCTTATATGCAGTGATAGAATCAGTTGCTAAGGTTGTGGCTGTTGGAGGAGATCATTCAAAAACAAAACTAACATTTCAGGAATATTTTCACAGGCTTGGCAGTGATCCAAGACGATGGGGTAAGCCGTTTTCTGCCTTACTAGGAGCTTATTATGCTCAAAAAAGATTAAATATTGCTTCCATAGGTGGTAAGGACAGTATGTCTGGAAGCTTTAATGATTTGGATGTTCCTCCTACTTTAGTTTCCTTTGCTGTTGATGTTATAAAGGATTGTAGTAATGTAGTATCCTCTGAATTTAAATCCTACGGTTCTAAGGTGATTTTAATTAAAACTACTATTAAAGAAGATTATTTGCCAGACTTCGATAATTTAATACGCAATTTTGCTCTGATTAGGAATCTCCAATCTGATGGGTTAGTAAAATCATGTTCTACTATAAAAAACGGAGGAGTTTGCGAAGCTATTAGTAAGATGTGCTTTGGTAATAAAATCGGTTTTGTATTCCGTACTGACATAGATGAAAAAGATTTGTTTTCTCTTCAATATGGCTCCTTCATTATAGAAGTAGATAATAGCTTTGATGAAAAGATAATTCTCTCAAATACTAATTATGAAGTTCTTGGATTTACTGAAGATTCTAAGGCCATAAAAGTGAAGGATGTAAGTTTAGCTTTAGAAACCCTAATTAAACATTGGACAAAACCCTTAGAAAAAATATTCCCATCAGAGGATAAAGAAGAGTTAAAAATATATGAAGAGCGATTATATGAATCAAAAGCTTATAAAAAATGCAACATTAATTTACAGGGTGCTAGTCCTAAAATCTTTATTCCAGTATTTCCTGGTACCAATTGCGAATATGATTCAGCAAAAGCCTTTAAGAAGGCAGGAGGAAGACCGGTTATTAAAGTATTTAAAAATCTTACTGCTAAAGATATAGAGGATTCTGTAGCTATCATGGAAAAGGAAATTAGAGATTCCCAGATAATAATGTTCCCAGGTGGCTTTAGTGCTGGAGATGAGCCTGATGGCTCAGGTAAATTTATAGCAAATGCCTTTAGAAATCCTAGGTTAAAGGATGCGGTTATGGACTTACTATATAAGCGAGATGGATTAATTCTAGGTATATGTAATGGCTTCCAAGCTTTGATAAAGTTAGGATTATTACCTTATGGTGAAATTAGAGAAATAGATGAGAATTGCCCAACACTAACCTACAACAAGATAGGTAGACATGTTTCCTGCATGGTTAATACTAAGATAGTTTCAAATCTATCACCTTGGTTTAGTAGTGTGAAAGTAGGTGATATTTATACTGTACCTGTTTCTCATGGAGAAGGTAGATTTGTAGCGAAAGAAGAGTTAATAGAAGAATTATTTAAAAACGGACAAGTAGCTACACAATATGTAGATTTTGAAGGAAATGCTGTCAGTCATATGCCTTTCAATCCTAATGGATCTATGTACGCTATAGAGGGTATTACCAGTGCCGATGGCAGAATCTTAGGTAAGATGGGCCACAGTGAACGCATAGGTGAAAACTTATATAAGAACATTATAGGTAAAATGGATCAAAAAATCTTTGAATCTGGAGTTAAATATTTTAAATAATGGAGGTAAATATGAAGGTAGCAATCATTTTTGGAAGTAAATCTGACAAGGAAGTAATGAAAGGAGCAGCGCAAGCTCTAAAGGAATTTGACATTGAATATAAGGCTTATATTTTATCTGCTCATAGAGTACCTGAAAAACTTTTAGAAGTAATTAAGGAAGTGGAAGAAGCTGGTTGTCAATGCATTATTGCTGGAGCAGGATTAGCAGCTCATCTTCCAGGTGTAATTGCATCTCATACTACAAAACCAGTTATTGGAGTACCTATTAACGCTGCAGTAAATGGACTAGATTCATTATTATCTATTGTACAAATGCCTAAATCTATTCCAGTAGCAACTGTAGGAATTAATAATAGCTATAATGCTGGTTTGTTAGCAGTTCAGATGCTAGCTATCGGAGATGGAAAACTTTCTGAAAAGTTAAAACAGTATAGAAAAGAAATGAAAGAAAAATTTATAAATGAAAATAATCAGGGGGTAGAATTTTAATGTGTAAAACAGAATTAATGTATGAAGGCAAAGCAAAAAAGGTTTATTTTACAGACAAGGACGATGAGGTAATAGTTTATTACAAAGATGATGCCACTGCCTTTAACGGTGAAAAAAAAGGACAGATTGGAGACAAAGGTGTAATGAATAACAGTATTACATCTATGCTTTTCGAATTGTTAGAGAAAAATGGTGTTAAAACTCACTACATTAAAAAACTTAATGATAGGGAACAGCTTTGTAGAAAGGTAGAAATAGTACCCCTTGAGGTAATAGTTAGAAATGTTGCCGCAGGTAGTATGGCTAAAAGATTAGGCTTAGAAGAAGGTACTAAGTTAAATACAACTATTTATGAAATATGCTATAAGAATGATGATTTAGGTGATCCTTTAATAAATGATTATCATGCTGTAGCTATCGGTCTTACAACCTTTGAAGAGCTAGAAAAAATTTATGCTATAACAAAAAAAGTTAATGATATTTTAAAAGAATTCTTCTTGAAATTAGGAATTAAGTTAATAGATTTTAAATTAGAGTTTGGTAGATATAAAGGAGAAGTTATTTTAGCAGACGAAATTTCTCCTGATACCTGCAGATTTTGGGATGCAGAAACTAATGAAAAATTAGATAAAGATAGATTTAGAAGAAATCTAGGCAACGTAGAAGAAGCTTATAAGGAAATTTTAAATAGAATTTCAAATTCCAATTAATGAAAGGATTTTAGTATGTATAGTGTGGAAGAAGATAAAATTAAGGATGAATGCGGGGTATTTGGTATATATTCTGATGAAGGGCTAGATATAGCAGCCTTAACTTATTATGGACTGTACGCCTTACAGCACAGAGGACAAGAAAGTGCTGGTATAGCAGTAGCGAATAAAGACCAAATTCAAGTATACAAGGATATGGGACTAGTATGTGATGTCTTTGATGAAACAAAGTTAAGTAACCTTAAAGGTAAAGCGGCTATAGGCCATGTTAGGTATTCCACTACAGGATCTAGCAACCCTTCTAATGCTCAACCACTTTTATCGCAATTTAAGCTTGGTTCTATAGCCATTGCTCACAATGGAAATTTAGTAAATGCAGACGTAATAAGAGAATTATTAGAGGATGCTGGCTGTATTTTCCATACTTCAGTTGATACAGAGGTAGTTCTTAATTTAATTGCTAGAGGAGCGAGTAAGGGAATTGAAAATGCTGTTTTTGATGCAATACAAGCTATAAAAGGTTCCTTTGCTATTGTAATGCTAGTCAAGGACAAATTAATAGGAGTTAGAGATCCTAATGGTATAAGGCCATTATGTATAGGCAAATTAAGCAATAGTTATATACTTTGCTCTGAAAGCTGCGCCCTTGA
>DGDR01000199.1:0-10498 GCA_002385545.1 Clostridium sp. UBA3947 | reverse complement strand
AGATTTAAGGCTGGTAAAATCTTATATGAAGAATGTCCGGTTGACGCAGATGTAGTAGTGGGAGTTCCTGATTCCGGAATGGCTGCTGCTGCTGGTTATGCCGAGGCATCTGGTATACCTTTCGATATGGGATTTGTGAAAAATAGGTATGTTGGTCGAAGCTTTATTGCACCAACACAGGATTTAAGAGAAAAGGCAGTAGCAATAAAACTGAATCCACTTAAGGTAAATATTCAAGGAAAAAGAGTAGTGCTAATAGATGATTCTATAATAAGAGGAACTACTAGCAGAAGACTGGTAGACCTTCTAAGAAAAGCTGGTGCTACAGAGGTTCATTTTAGGGTATCTTCACCGGTAGTTAAATATCCTTGCTATTTTGGTATAGACATGCCATACAGAAAAGAACTAATTGGTGCTAATTCCACTGTAGAAGAAATTAGGCAAGAAATTGGTGCAGACACATTACAATATATAAGCATGGAGGGGCTGTTAAATAGTTTCCAAAAACATCATAGATTTTGCCTTGGATGCTTTAATGGTGAATATCCAATATCAACGCCTATAGAAACCTTAAAAGAAAGATTAGAAAGGTAGGTATTTAAATGATAACTTATAAGGATTCCGGTGTAAATATCGAAGAAGGCTACAGGTCTGTAAAATTGATGAAAGAACATACAGCAAAAACTATGCAACCTTATGTACTTAATAGCATTGGCAGCTTTGCAGGTATGGTAGAAATCCCTGAAGGTTATAAACGACCAGTTTTAGTTTCTGGTACTGATGGGGTTGGTACAAAGCTAGAAATAGCTTTTAGAATGAAAAAATACGATACTGTAGGTATAGATTGTGTGGCTATGTGTGTTAATGATATTTTATGCCACGGTGCAAAGCCTTTGTTCTTTTTAGACTATATAAGCTGTGGTAAATTAGAGGCAGAGGTGGCTGCAGATTTAGTTAAAGGTATTGCAGAAGGTTGCTTACAAGCTAATTGCTCCTTAATAGGTGGGGAAACCGCTGAAATGCCTGGCTTTTATCCAGAAGGTGAATATGATTTGGCTGGATTTGCTGTTGGAATTGTTGATAAGGATAAAATCGTTGATGGTAGCAATATAAAGGATGGGGATATTCTTATAGGACTTGCTTCATCAGGTCTTCACAGCAACGGTTATTCTTTAGTTAGAAAGATAATTCCCCAATTAGATATTACTTTTAATGGAGATGCAATTGGCAAAACTCTGTTAACACCAACGAAAATATATGTTAAACCTGTTTTAGAGTTATTAAATTGTTTTAATATCAAAGGAATGGCTCATATTACAGGTGGCGGTTTTATAGAAAACATCCCAAGAATGTTCAAAGATAAGTTTACCGCTGAAATAAATTCTAGTTCTTATCCTTTACCAGATATATTTAAATACATTAACTCCTTAGGAGTGGATATTAACCATATGTATAATACCTTCAATATGGGTATAGGATTTGTATTATGCGTTTCACCTCAAGATTCAGATGAAATAATTAAAGCCTTAGTATCTATGGGTGAACATGCCTACAAATTAGGTACAGTTTACGCTGGAGGTGAAGGTGTTTGCATAAAATAGCAGTATTAATATCTGGTAGCGGTTCAAATTTACAAGCAATAATTGATAATATTGAAAATGGACATTTGAACTGCAGCATAGAATTTGTTATCAGCGATAAACCAGATGTTTATGGCTTAAAAAGAGCAGAAGAAAAGGGTATTAAGACATTAGTATTTGATAAAAAGATCTATAAGTCTAACCTATCAGATGCCATCTTAGAAGTTATAGACAACAAGGTTGATTTCATAGTTTTGGCTGGCTTTCTATCTATCTTAAAAGGAGAAATCTTGGATAAGTTTAATAATCGTATAATAAATATTCATCCATCTTTAATACCTAGTTTTTGTGGTGCTGGCATGTATGGTATCAGAGTACATGAAAGTGTAATAAAGTCAGGCGTTAAAGTATCTGGTTGCACTGTTCACTTTGTCGATAAAGGAACAGATACTGGACCTGTTATACTTCAAAAGGTTGTTCCAGTATATTTTGAGGATGATGCTCAGTCACTACAAAAGAGGGTTTTAGAACAAGAGCATATAGCTCTACCAGAGGCGTTAAACTTACTTTTACAAGGAAGGGTATCTGTTATAGATAATAGAGTAAAGATAATATAGTTTACATGTTAAACTATAATATTATATAAGATTAATCACAGGTATAATACCTTCTAAAATTAAGAGAGGTGTTTTTATGAAAGTTTTAGTTATAGGCTCCGGCGGTAGAGAACATGCTATAGCCTGGAAATTAAGTCAAAATAGTAATGTTGAAATTGTATATTGTGCTCCTGGAAATGGAGCAACTCATGTAGAAAATAAGTGTAAAAATATTAATCTTAATACCATAGAAGAATTAAAAAACTTTGCTGTTGAAGAAAAGATAGACTTGACAGTGGTAGGTCCCGAAGAACCTCTTACAAAAGGGATTACTGATGTTTTCAAGGCAGAAGGATTAAAAATTTTTGGTCCATCAAAGGAAGCAGCAAAACTAGAAGGTAGTAAAATTTATGCTAAAAACTTTATGAAAAAATATGGGGTTAAAACTGCAGAATATGAAGTTTTCACTGATTTTGATTCTGCATCAAAGTATATTAAGACATGTAGATATCCTGTAGTTATAAAGGCGGATGGTTTAGCTGCAGGTAAAGGTGTTGTAATATGTAATAATGAAGATGAAGCTTTAAAGGTTCTACAAGAATTTATGCTAAACAATGCATTTAATGGTTCTGGTAAAAGAGTAGTTATGGAAGAATTCTTAGAAGGAGTAGAAGCTTCTATATTATCTATTACTGATGGAGAAGTAATATTACCTTTTATATCAGCTAAGGATCATAAGCAAATATATGATAAAAATCTCGGTCCCAATACTGGTGGTATGGGGGTTATTTCACCGAATCCTTACTGTTCAGAAGAAGTACTTGAAAGCTTCAAAAAGGACATAATGCTTCCTACATTGAAAGGTATTCAAGCTGAACAATTAGATTATATTGGAATAATTTTCTTCGGCATTATGATTACTAAAAATGGTGTATATAATTTAGAATACAATGTAAGAATGGGCGATCCTGAAACTCAGGCTGTATTACCATTAATGGAAAGTGATTTTTTAGATTTGATAAATTGCGCTATCAATAAAGAGTTAAAAAATTATAATATCCAGTGGAAAAAAGCACACAGCTGCTGTGTTGTTGCAGCATCCGAAGGGTACCCTGGAAGCTATGAAAAGGGATTACCAATTGAAATACAACCTTTAGCTAATAGTAAGGTTTTTGGGGCAGGAGTATCTGAAAAAGACTCCAGGTTATATACTTCTGGTGGAAGAGTGCTAGCTGTAACAAGCACCGGTATTACTTTAGAGGAAGCTATAGAAAAGGCTTATAAGGATATTAAAAATATAAGCTTTAAAGGTATATACTACAGAAAAGATATTGGTACTTTATATTAAAACAGTGCTATTATTTATTCTCTTGTTTTTTAATAGTATAATAATCATTGTAATATATAACAAGGGGAGAATAAAAAATGAATTTAAGCGGTAAAATTGCTATAGTCACTGGTGGTTCAAGAGGTATTGGTAGAGCTATAGCCACCACACTTTCGAAATATGGGGCTAGTGTTGTTATTACATATTCAAAGGATGAAGAGGGGGCAAAAGAAACTTTAAGTTATATAAATAATAATGGGGGTTACTGCTTAGCTCATCGTTTTGATGTTAGTAATTATAGCGAATGTAGTAAATTTGCTCAATCTGTGATAAATACCTTTGGTAAAGTGGATATACTAGTAAACAATGCAGGTTTATCTAATATAGGTTTGTTTATAGATACGGACGAAGCTTTATGGAATAGATTAATTGATGTTAATATTAAAGGTGTTTTTAATATGAGCAAATGTGTTCTTGATAATATGCATAAAAATCGTAGTGGAAGCATAATTAATATTTCTTCAATTTGGGGCGTTAATGGTGCTTCTTGTGAAAGTATATATTCTGCAACAAAGGGTGCAATTAATTCTTTTACAAAAGCATTAGCTAAGGAAATGGGGTCATCTGGTATAAGAGTTAATGCTATCGCACCTGGAGTTATTAATACTGGTATGAATAGCTGGTTGTCCTTAGAAGAGGAAGAGGAGCTTACAAACTCTATACCAATGGGGCATTTTGGGGCACCCAATGACATTGGAGAGTTAGCTGCTTTTCTATGTAGTGATAAAGCAAATTATATTAACGGACAAACTATTATTGTTGATGGGGGCTTATTGTAAATCTTAAATCATAAATAGAGTTTTTAGATTGTTTCTTATTATTAAAAAACAGCAAGGAAGAAGAATTTTATGATTTCTCTTCATTGCTGTTTTTATTGGAATTTACTTTTTTTAAGGTGAAAAAGAAACATACTCCAAGCTCTGTATTCCTAACACCGAAGGTACTATTATGCATCAATAAAATATTTTTTACTATTGATAAACCTAAACCAATACCACCAGCAACTCTATTTCTTGATTTGTCTGCCTTGTAAAATCTATCCCATATATGTTCTAAGTCATTTTCACTTAAGTGTTCGCCTTGGTTTTCTACTTCAACTTTGCAAATTTGCTGTTCATCAATTATTTTAATATTCACTATTCCATTTTCAGGAGTGTGCCGTATGGCATTATTCAAGAAATTTGTAATTACCTGTTCAATTCTTAAAAAGTCACCATTGACACAAATATCCTTTGCTAAATCTTCCTGAATCTTAATGTTTTTTTGTTGAAAAAATTGTTGCTGTTTATTAATGCATTTTTTAATTAATTCATCAATATTAAAAGGTTCTGGTTTCATAGTAAAATTACCGCTCTCTAGTTGCGATAAATCAAGCATATCAGATACTAAGGTGTTCATTTTTGCTGCTTCATCTATTATAACATCCAAGTAAAATTCTCTAGAATCTTCATCAGCAATATTATCCTTTAAGCCTTCTGCATAACCAGAAATAATTGATATAGGTGTTCTTAGCTCGTGAGATACTCCTGCTACGAACTCTTTTCTCATTCTATCAAGTTTTCTTTCCTTTTCGATATCTTGTTCTAACTTCATATTCTTCAGTTGCAGTTCAGTTAATGCACTATTTAATCTACGACTTAAAAAGTTTAGGGTACTAGCGAGATTACCCAGTTCATCATCACTGTTAACATCACATTCTTGTGAAAAATCCATTTCACTAATTCGTTTTGCACTATTATTTAGTTTAACCAAAGGCTTAGTTATCATATTTGCATATATTAACGATAAAATAATTACAATTATCACTGCACCTATAAATATATATATATAGAATTCTTTTATTATTTCAGAAGCCTCTTCAATAGGTTGAAGTGAAGAAACTCCTATAATAATATTATTTTCTTTTTGTCCACTGGTAAGAGATATGCACACTATATTATTTATATCATAGTCAGGATTATAATATATGGATGTCTTAGTTTTCTTTAATTGCAAAATCTCCTTAAGTGATTCTGGATCTAAAATCCACTCTTGTATAATCCTATTTATAGTATTATATTTACTAGATTCTTCATCAATTTTACTATCACCAATTGACTTAACCTTTCCAAAAGAGTCTATAATAACTATTTTTGCATTGTTGCTTTCCTCAAATTGTCTCATCATATGATTTAGATTTAAATTGTTTATATAGCTTTGACTGTATAGGCCGTTAAATCTTTCAATATTTTTTTCAAATCGTCGTATTTTTCTCTTTACGTAGAAGTTTTCAAAAGAAAGGCTTTGAAAATAAATTATTGCAGAAATAAATAGTATTAAAATAACAGAGGTAATTATAAAGAGTTTTTTCCATAATTTATTCTTCACTTTTGCACCTCAAATCTGTAACCGCTACCTCTTATTGTAGTAATAAGATAGGCTTTACTTTTTAATTTTTCTCTTAATCTTTTAATATTGGTGTCTACAGTTCTTGTATCTCCATAATAGTCTATTCCCCAAACATTATCTAAAATTTGATTTCTTGTCAAAGCTATACCGCTATTTTTTACTAAATATAACAGTAATTCATACTCTTTAGGGGATAATATAATTTCTTCTCCATCCACTGTAACCTTATGGGATAATTCGTCAATAAATAAACCATCTATATCCATATTAGTTGAGTTATTTTCCTTAAAAGTTTCATATCTTTTTAACAGGACCTTTATTTTTGCTACTAAAACCTTTGGACTAAAGGGTTTTGTTACATAATCATCTGCCCCAAGCTCATAGCCTAGCAATTTATCATCTTCTTCAGAACGGGCGGTAAGGATGATAATGGGAACATCTGATGTTTTTCTTATGGTCTTACAAGTTTCCCAACCATCCATTAAGGGCATCATAATATCTAGTACAACTAAATCAACTTTTTCCTTATTAAAAAGTTCTATAGCTTCGATGCCATTTGAGGCTTCAAGGTATTTATAACCTTCCTTTTTTAAATAATCACCTAGCAATATTCTCATTCTCTTTTCATCTTCTACCAGTAAAATCGTTTTATCCATAACATCACTCCATATTTCTATCTAATGTAAAATTAACATAAGATAAGCCATATTTCAAACGATTTGTATTGAATTAATTAATATAGTATTTAGATGTTGATATCTGGATTTTTAGAAATAGAAGCTACTATATATCTATAATATAATAGTCATGGTGATGTAGCAATTAATGATTTCTGTTAATAAACTATAGTAAAAAACTATAGTTAAATGGAACGGTGAGAATATGGATAAAATAAGAAACTATTTTAAAAAGATTCACCGCATGAGCTTAACAGAAATCCATAACAACTTTCAATATCTTGGAGAAGGTATAAGCAGAGTAGCATATGCTATTAATGATTATTGGGTAGTAAAAGTAGCAAAAGGAATGGAAGGTTTATATCAAAACAAGGTAGAATTATATGTTTATACTCATGCGGGATCAAGATTTAGAAAGTATTTGTGTCCAATAGTTTGGCATAAGCCAGATATGATTTTCATGCCTAGAGCAATACCTTTAACATTGCTTTATAGAGGCAAAAAAGTAAATTTAAAAACTATTAGACCAGAACCTGAAGCTTATAAAGACCTATTGACTTTTGCAAAAAAGTTTTATATGCTTTTCGAAGATATAGAATCTACAAGTTCATGGGGATTACTTAATTCAGTTCCAGTACTAATTGATTATGGATGTACCGATGAAGAAGGAGATGCTTTCTATGACAGTATCTAGGTGCTTACAGCACCTTCAATTATTTTAACCGTTATTCTATAGAGGTGAAAACATGAGAAAAGTTTATGCAGACAATGCTGCTACCACATATCCAAAGCCTCGCCAAGTTGGTGAAAGCTTATTAAATTACATAAATAATATTGGTGTAAATATATCTAGAGGAAATTACGAACATTCTTATTCAACAGCCAGGGTAGTGTTCGAAACTAGAGAATTACTATGTGAATTATTCAATTTTAATAATCCATTAAATGTTGTATTTACCTCTAATATAACTGAAAGCTTAAATATAATAATCAAAGGCTTTCTTAAAAGGGGAGACCATGTTCTAGTAAGCTCCATGGAACATAATGCCGTTATACGTCCACTACATTCTATTTTAAGGAACGGAGTGGAATATATCACATTACCTTGTGATAAACATGGAAAGCTATCAGTGGAGTTAGTAGAAAACTCAATTCAAAATAATACCAAATTAATTTTAATCAATCATGTTTCTAATGTTTTTGGAACTATTCAAAATATACAAGAAATCGGTAATCTTTGCAAAAAGAAAGGTATACATTTTGTCATAGATAGCGCTCAAAGTGCTGGAATACTACCTATAGATTTTCAAAAGCTCAACCTAAGCGCTCTGCCATTTACAGGACATAAAGGTTTATTAGGGCCTCAAGGCACTGGAGGAATCCTTTTTAGAGACGATTTTGCTGCTATGGTTAAGCCCTTTAGAGAAGGAGGCACTGGAAGCTTTTCAGAACAAGAGTTTCAACCAGAAATATTGCCAGATAAATTTGAAAGTGGTACTTTAAATATTCCAGGTATTTTCGGGTTAAACGCAGGTATAAAGTATATTAAAGAGGTTGGATTATCAACTATATGGCACCATGAGCAGGAATTAAGCAAGCTATTTTTAGATAACATTTTAAATATTGATGGTATTACTCTTCATGGTATAAATTCTATACAAGACAGAACTGCTGTATTTTCTATAACCATTGATAATATGGACTGTGCTGAAGCAGGTTACTTATTAGATAAAGAATTTGGTATTATGACCAGAACAGGTATACATTGTTCTCCCTTAGCTCACAAAACCATGGGAACTTTTCCTGAGGGAACTATACGTTTTAGTTTTGGATTATTTAATACTAAAGAAGATGTACTGTATATATCAAAGGCGCTTCAACAACTTTCTAGAAATCAAAATTATTATTAAAAGCTCGGTTGCACCGAGCTTTGTTTTATGTTAAACTGTCTAGCTGTTCCTTTCTGTGTTTTTGCTTTTCAATAGTATTTTCTAAGGTTTCACTATCCATATTCTCTTTATTATGATTTAAATATCCATCAGTATACTTAATATTTCGTTTTAAGTTTTCAACTTCATCAGTATCATGCTCTCCATAAGCAATAATATTTTTCAAATTATCAATTTCTTCTTCTCTTTTTCTTTGTATTTCCTCAGCATTCTCTAAGTTGTCAGGATTAGATATATCACTGTGTTGTTCCAAATGTCTCTCAGTTCTTGTGTGCTTTTCAACTAAATTAATCAACTGATCAACTCTATTAGCCTGTTCTTTTTTTTGCCTATCATTCATCATTATGCACCTCCTTAAACTGTTCATTATTATTTTGTCATTATATATAGTATAAATTCATTGAAAATTAATGTTATAATCATAAATAATGGATGCAAAATTAAAATTAGTAATTAAAACTAAATCAAAATTCATATTAAGGAGCTGATAATATGTGCGGAAGATATTTACTGGCAATGGAAATAGATGAAGTAGTTAAAAGTTATAATATAAAAAATAAAATCATTGATAATTTTCAAACAGGCGAACAGTTTCCTGGCACTAACATTCCTATCATTATTAGAAAAAATAATGAAAACTTACTGAAAAAAACACTGTGGGGGATAAAATATTTAAATAAAAGTATAATAAATGCTAGGTTTGAAACTGTAGAGGAAAAGCCTTTATTCAAGGGTCTTTTAGAATATAAAAGATGCTTAATTCCTGCTAGTTCATATTTTGAATGGCATAAGAAGGGAAAAGTTAAAGAAAAGATTGAAATATCCGTAAAAGATAGTGATTTCATTTCTTTAGCTGGAATTTATGGTAATTTCAAAGACAAAGCGGATAATATATACGAAGCAGTTGTAATACTTACTGTTCCTGCAGCAGATAATCTTGAATATATTCATCCAAGAATGCCTTTAATAATAACTAATGATATGTTAAGCTATTGGTTAGATTCATCTATAACTAAGATTGATAAAGCCTTGATACTTGAAAAACATTATAATCAATGTTATGTTAAAAGTAATTGTGAAGATATAGAGCAAATAAGCTTCTCAGAAATACTATAGGGTATCAATTATCTCCTATAGTATTTCTGTTTCAATGTTAGTGATATATGCTTCTGTGGTATTTTCAATATAGTTTATTACTTTTTGAATTACACTATCACCATGGGCAGTAGAGTTGCTAACGCTAGCTATACCTAAAACTATTGAGTTATGTAAATCCATATCCTCAACTTCACTAATTGATACATTAAATTTATTAGTAACCTTATCAATGATTTTATTAACTACCATCCTTTTTTCTTTTAAAGAATGACACCAATCAGCTTTCAAATTAATTTTTGCTGTAGCTATTACCATAACACACCTCCTCAATTGGATTAAATTATATATATAGTATAAACATTTTTCTTAATAAAAACTAGAAATAAAAATTACGAACATTAAAATAAAATAAAAAAATATTGTTTTGACATATACAAATGAATTGACAAGATTGTTTAATTTTGATAATATTAATTCATCAAGAGGATATTCTCGAAATAAAATCAAATTTTAACTCATATAATTTCGAAAATATGGTTCGAAAGTTTCTACAAAGCAACCATAAATTGCTTTACTATGAGTGGATATGATGTTTTTATTCAGTTAATGCGCTTAAGCCGTGTTATATTAACTTGATTAAAAGCACATAATTCTACTTGTAGGATTATGTGCTTATTTTTAATAGGGGAGGATAACAAATGAATAACTTTTTCAAACTGGAAGAAAATCATACCACAGTTAAAACGGAAATAATAGCCGGTATTACTACTTTTGTTACTATGGCTTATATTATTTTCGTTATGGTGTTAGTATATTAGTGTAG
>DGDR01000230.1 GCA_002385545.1 Clostridium sp. UBA3947 | reverse complement strand
TCAAGTTCTTTTTCATCATATTTTAAGTCATCCTCAGTTGTCAACCAACCTAAGAAATAATCTTTAAGACCAACAAAGTTCCACTCAGATTTATTGACATCATCAAGCAGATATCTGTCAACAGCACCTTCAACAAGGTCCTTCATCATCTTTAGAATATAGTCATGTATATCCTCACCATCAAGAACCTGTGCTCGCTGTTTATATATAATTTCACGCTGAGTGTTCATTACATCGTCATAGTTAAGTACATTCTTTCTGATACTGAAGTTTCTGCCCTCAACCTTGCGTTGTGCTGATTCTATAATCTTTGTAAGCATTTTACTTTCGATAGGCATATTTTCGTCAACATTCAACCTGCTCATCATTACTTCAAGCCTGTCGCCACCAAAAATACGCATCAAATCGTCCTCAGCTGAAAGGAAGAACATACTCTCACCCTCGTCACCTTGACGACCTGAACGACCTCTTAACTGATTATCAATACGTCTAGATTCATGTCTTTCTGTACCAATAATCTTTAGGCCTCCAACTTCTTTAACACCTTCTCCTAGCTTAATATCGGTACCACGACCTGCCATATTGGTAGCTATAGTTACCATCCCCAGCTCACCAGCATGGGAAATAATCTCAGCTTCCTTTTCATGGTACTTAGCATTTAATACTTGATGTGGAATTCCTCTTCTCTTCAATAGAGAGGATAGGTATTCTGACTTTTCTATGCTAACAGTACCTACTAATACAGGCTGACCTGTTTTGTGAGTTTCAATAATTTCTTCTACTATAGCATTAAATTTAGCCTTTTCTGTCTTATAAACTACATCAGGATAATCTATTCTTGCTACAGGCTTATGAGTTGGTATTACAATTACATCTAAGCCGTATATTTCTCTAAATTCATTTTCTTCTGTAAGAGCTGTACCAGTCATACCTGATAGCTTCTTATACATACGGAAGTAGTTCTGGAAGGTTATTGTTGCTAAGGTCTTGGATTCTCTTTGAACATTAACACCTTCCTTAGCTTCGATAGCCTGGTGCAATCCATCGCTATATCTTCTTCCTTCCATAAGTCTTCCTGTAAATTCATCAACGATTATTACTTCACCGTCTTTAACCATGTAGTCCTTATCTCTCTTCATTATATAGTTAGCTTTAAGAGCCTGTGTTACATGGTGCTGTAATTCCATTTGATTTGGATCTGCGTAGTTATCTATTCTGAAGAATTTTTCTGCTGCAGATACACCTTCATCTGTTAAAATTACGGAATTAGACTTTTCGTCTACGGTAAAGTCCCTATCTGCCTTCAAGGTCTTAACAAAGAAGTCTGCCACCTTATAGAAGTCTGTGGACTTTTCACCTTCACCAGAGATTATCAATGGTGTTCTAGCCTCGTCGATAAGGATAGAGTCAACTTCGTCTACTATAGCAAAGTTTAGTTCTCTTTGAACTCTTTGCTCCTTGTATACCACCATGTTGTCTCTTAAATAGTCAAAACCTAATTCGTTGTTTGTTCCATAGGTAATATCACAGCCATAGGCCTGCTGTCTCTCTTGTTGGGTTAAGTTATGTACAATTACACCAACAGTTAAACCAAGAAATTCATATACCTGAGCCATCCAGTCTCTGTCTCTTTTTGCTAGGTAATCGTTAACTGTAACAATATGCACACCCTTGCCAGTAAGCGCATTTAGGTAAGCTGGTAATGTAGCTACCAAGGTTTTACCTTCACCAGTTTTCATTTCCGCAATTCTTCCCTGATGAAGAACAATACCTCCAATTAATTGCTCTCTAAAATGCTTTAAGCCTATAGTTCTGCTTGAAGCTTCTCTAACTACAGCAAAGGCTTCTGGTAGGATATCGTTTAAAGTTTCCCCATTATTAAGTCTCTTCTTAAACTCTTCAGTTTTTGCTCTTAGCTCATCATCTGTAAGCTTTTGCATAGACTCATCTAGGGAATCTATTTTATCCACAATAGGAATAATTCTTTTAACTTCCCTCTCACTATAAGTCCCAAAAATTTTATCTAATATACCCATGCTTTCATCCTCGCAATTCTATATGTTTTTATCAAATTTCACTAATGTTTATTATAACATTTATTGAATTATACTTTCAACTTCAAATAATAAAACTCCCTAAAAAGGGAGTTTCTATTTCCTTTAATATTCTGGCTCAATTAAACCAAAATTACCATCTTTTCTTTTATAGACTACGTTTACAACTCCGCTATCAGCATTTTCGTATACGAAGAAATTATGTCCTAGCATTTCCATCTGTAAAACTGCTTCTTCTGCTGACATTGGCTTCATAGCAAATCTCTTAGTTCTTACAATCTTATGCTCTTCAGTTTCACTTTCCTTTTCATTACCGGTTAAATCCGGTATGTACTGAAACTTCAAAGCATCTCCCGCTTGTCTCCTAGCTAGTCTTGTTTTAACCTTTCTAATCTGTCTTTCTAATTTATCTACAACCAAATCTATGGAAGCATACATATCTTCATTTTCTTCTTCTGCTCGTAATATAACTCCATTAAAAGGAATAGTCACTTCAATAATCTGCCTATTTTTTTGAACACTTAAAGTTGCCTGAGCTTCAACATTTGGATTAAAGTATTTCTCCAATTTAGATAATTTCTTTTCTACAGTAGCTTTAAGAGCCTGAGTTAATTCCATGTTTTTTGCGCTTACAATAATATTCATATTTCCAGCTCCTCTCTCTTAACCTAAGGTAATTTTAGCAATTTTTTCTTCCTGTTACTACTATTTTAATATGAATTTTGGACAAACTCAACAGGAAAATTAGAAATTTACAGAATATTTAATTAATTTACGACATTTTTCCTTATTCTCTCGAGTCTTTTTTCATTATTCTCCCTTCAATCATCTATAGCTTCTTCTTTTAATAGTATGTCCCCAAAATTTTTTTAAATGTACATGAGAACATCGGGAATTAGTGAGTTAATTTGATAAAAAAGTGGCATGCACCACTATTCCATTTGAAATGTTAGATGTGAGAGATTAAGGATAAATTATGAAGTGTAAAAAAAATAAAAACTCAAAACTTTTAAGGTTTGAGTTTTTATTTTATAAAAGTTAGTTGACCTGATCTTTGACCCCACACCCGCCTGCTGGAGCTTTCGCTACTCGGAACTGGCCTCTCACTACTAACCCTCTCGCCATACGGCGGCAGGACTAACATCTAAGCCGCACCATGCTCATTAAACATTTTGTTTAACTTACGTGGGTCGTTTCGCCTGCGACTGGCATCGACTTTCAATCACAAACCTAACTTTTATATGTATATTATACCGCACTTTTCGCCACAGTCAAGACGGTAACTTCGCTGCATCCATTTTCTAGCAGAGCCTTGCCGCAATAAAAAGCTGTGGCACCAGTAGTAATAACATCATCAATTAATAAAATTTTCTTGCCCTTAATTTTATTTACATTTATAGCTCTAAAGCTGCTTTTTAAATTGAGCCATCGTCCCTCTCCATCAAGACCAATTTGATCCTTAGTAATATGTTGCTTGGACAAACACCTAATTAAGGTTTTATCCAAAGATTTGCAAAGCTGCTTACATAAAAATTCACTCTGATTATATCCTCGCTTTTTTAGTACAAGGGAATCAGAGGGTACGAAGGTAGCATATTCAGCATCTATTTTCTTCGCCAATAGAAGCTTTTCCATAAGGTGAGCTAATACCCTTCCACAATCAAAATCACTCTTATATTTTAATCGGATTATCATTTCCTTTACTAAAGCATTGTAGTAGCTACAGGCATAATATTTTAATTTTAAATTATCCCTTTGTATATACCCCTCTACTATGGAAAAGTTTATCTTTTTTTCACAGCCTTCACATATCAATCCTTCTGTTGGATTGTCGCAAAGTATACATCCTTCCTTATCTCCATATAGTACATCTAATAGGCAATCAAAGTAATATCTTATACTTTTACCAATCCCATGTCCCATATAAGCTTGTTGAATCTCCTTATTATTTCTTTACAATTTTCCATATCTCTAGATACATCCTTTGACAAAAACAACACTTCACCTAGATTGTTGTCCTGAGCGTTAGAAGCTTTGCTGCATACATATACTAGTTTTTTATACTCGAAAACCTTATTTTCAGCAAAGTAGATTATAAAATCAGTTTTACTTAGCTTCATATTTATTATATCCATATTGTGTGTAACAATTATTCCTTTTTTCTTCTCAAGGAAATACTTTAGTTGCTTACTTTTATTTTTATAAAGCAATACATTAGTTCCTAACCCATCCTTTATATTTAATAAATATTCCTGCACCCTTTGAGATACCTCTTCTCCTGGTGTTAGGATTATTACATTTCTATTGGACTTAATGGACCACTGTAAATATTCATACACAACTATAGGAATCTCCTTATTTAAGTCCAATCTAGTGGTAATTACTCGAGGCTCTATCAATGGGCTTCCTACATCTCTACAGGGCACCTGGATGGATTTTGCATTTTGAAAAACATTTTCAATAGATCTGCATATAATCCTGCTATTCTTATAGAACACTGATAATAAATCCAAAATTTCAAATTTATTATACTTAGGAAATCCTCCGATATCATCATAAATTACCAAGTCATATAGGTCCTTTACTAATCTACATACCTTATTAGTAAGTAGAACTAAAGCTTTCCCTTCCTTAACCCTATTGCTACCCTCCATGGTATAGCAATAATCCTCAAAACCTCTTTCCTTTAATGAGTTCACCCTCTGCCTAATGCTTTCCTCATCATTAGCTATATACAAAACCTTCCTTCTCTCAGAAGTATACTTGAGGATAATATCTTCAAAAACGTCATACTTGCTATAGGGCACTGAAACTATGTTTAATGCTTTTTCATCACTTCTGCTCCAGTTACGAATAGCCTTAATTATTCTTTCCTTTTCCTTTAAATCAGTGTCTATTCGCAGCATCACCATACCCGCTCTCTCCTTTTTCTACAATACTTTAGTATCCAAGCTTTTATTCGGCTAAAGGATCAATGTCTTGTTGACTACTATCTATGATATTCTCTATTCTCCATTTTAGGGATGAATACCTTTCAAAGCTTCTGTTATTATTTATCATAAAATGTAAAGCCTTTACTGATCCTACTACCACTACCATCTGCTTTGCCCTAGTAATAGCCGTATATAGCAAGTTTTTGTTCATCAGCATAGGTGGTCCCATGAAGGATGGCAAAATAACCACTGGAAACTCACTGCCTTGACTCTTATGCACCGTTATGGCATAGGCTAAATCTAATTCATCCAAATATATATAATCGTATATTACTCTTCTTTCTTCATCAAATACAACCTTTAATACTTGATTCTCTTCATCAATTTCCTCTATATAGCCTACATCGCCATTAAACACACCAAGGCCTTCATTTTCGCCCTGACCAGCAATTCTAGTCCACTTCAGGGAATAGTTATTCTTGGTTTGCATCACCTTATCCCCTACTCTAAAAATTACATCTCTAAATTTCTTCTCAGCCTTATTTTTAGCAGGAGGATTTAAGATATTTTGAAGTTCATTATTTAAGTTACTAACCCCTAAAACTCCCTTTCTCATAGGTGATAGAATTTGAATATGCTTTAATTTATCCCAGGACTTATTAAACTTGGGTAGCCTAGTATTTATGAGATTAATTATAGTATTTAGAATCATATTAGGATCTTCTTCATTAATAAAATAGAAGTCCTTATTTTTTTCATTTAAGAAAGGCATCTCACCCTGATTAATTCTGTGGGCATTAACAATAATCATACTTTCCTTAGATTGTCTAAAAATATCCTTAAGTCTAACTACCCTGACACACCTGCTTTCAATAAGATCTCTAAGCACATTACCTGGTCCAACAGAAGGCAGCTGATCTACATCACCTACTATGATAATTCTAGTACCTACTGAAACGGCCTTCAATAGACTATTCATCAGCATAATATCAACCATAGAAGCTTCATCTATTATTAACACATCGCACTCCAAGGGACTTTCTTCGTCCTTGCTAAAAAACATATTATCCTCATTTTCATAGCCTAGCTCTAATAAACGGTGTAGGGTCTTTGCTTCTCTTCCAGTGGCTTCTGTCATTCGTTTAGCTGCCCTACCTGTTGGTGCTCCCATTAAAACCTTCATACCTGCAGCCTCAAAAATTTCTAATATGCAATTTATTATAGTAGTCTTACCAGTACCAGGCCCACCAGTTATAATTTCCACCCCACAGTCTGCAATTCCAGCTATAGCCTCTCTTTGAGATGGAGCAAAGCTTATATTATGTTTTTTCTCAAAGTTTTCAATTTCCTTTTCTACGTCCACATCCAATTTTGAATACTGACTAAAAGCAAGGGTTAAGATCTTTTTAGTAACCCCCAACTCACAATAATAGTAAGGAAGAGTAAAAACACACTCCTGCCCTTGGATGGTCTCTATCTTTATCTTACCATCTAGAGCGGCTTCTATTATATTTTTCTCAATATCTTCACTACTTACACAAAGTATATCTATTCCATTTTTTATTAATTTATCTATAGGCATATAGGTATTTCCCATAGCACAAAATTCATTAATTAGATACTTTATACCGCTTTGAATCCTATAAGGAGAATTTTTTTCTACTCCTAGACTTAATGCAATTTTGTCTGCGGTTTTAAACCCTATGCCAGAAACCTCTTCAGTTAATATATATGGATTATCCTTAACAATTGCTATAGCTTCCGCTCCAAATCTTTTATAAATTTTCATACATTGATTTGGTGTAACGCCATAGGCCTGCAAAAATACCATTATACTTTTTACTTCTCGCTGCTTAAAATAGGACTCGTAAATTATTTCTATTTTCTTGTCACCAATTCCTTCAATTTCCTTCAGTCTCTCTATATCATTTTCAATAATTTCAAAGGTTTTTTCACCAAATCTTTCAACAATCTTTTTTGCAGTCACAGGACCGATTCCAGTTATCACCCCAGAGGCTAAGTATCTTTCTATACCAGCTATAGATTCTGGTATCACCTCTTCACAGCTTTCCACCTTAAGCTGCTTTCCAAATTGCGGATGTATAACCCACTGTCCCCTGACCTTTAAATTCTGTCCTTCTGTAATATATGGTATAATACCAACAATTGTTATCTTTTCATTGGCACTATTTATTTTTGCAACTACATATCCATTTTCATCATTATGAAAGACAATTTCTTCCACAATCCCTTGTAATTCTGACATAAAATCTCTCCTAAATCTTATCTACAATATAAGCATACCTTATGTATACAACCAATTTCAACTGATAATTTATATCTAACCTTAATGATACCTAGTTATTATCTATAATTATAACCAAAGATGCATAAAAAAAATGCAGGAACTATAATTCACTGCATTTTTTGTCTTTTACTTAGAGATATTTTTTAATTTCTTCAACCTTATTTAGTCTTTCCCAAGGCAAGTCTAAATCCAATCTACCAAAATGTCCATAGGCAGCTGTCTGCTTGTAGATAGGTCTTCTTAAATCAAGCTCCCTTATTATTGCACCTGGTCTTAAATCAAAGACTTTTTGAATTAATTCAACTATCTTATCATCAGATATTTTTCCTGTACCGAAGGTATCAACCTCTATGGATACTGGTTTAGCAACACCTATAGCATAAGCTAATTCTATTTCAAGCTTATCAGCTACACCAGCTGCTACAAGATTTTTTGCTACCCATCTAGCTGCATAGGCCGCTGAACGGTCAACCTTTGTTGGATCCTTACCAGAGAACGCGCCACCACCGTGTCTTCCGTATCCTCCATATGTATCCACTATAATCTTTCTACCTGTCAGGCCTGAATCCCCTTGTGGTCCACCAATTACAAATCTACCAGTAGGATTTATATAATACTTAGTGTTTTCATCAAGTAAATGTTCAGGAACTACAGCCTTAATTACATGTTCTTTAATATCCTGCTCAATCTGCTTCTGATCAACCTCAGGGCCATGCTGAGTTGATACTACTATTGTATCAATTCTTACTGGTGTATTATCTTCATATTCTACAGTAACTTGGGTCTTACCATCAGGTCTTAAATAGGATAAGGTTCCATTTTTTCTTACTTCAGCTAACCTTCTAGCTAATCTATGAGCCATAGCAATAGGTAGAGGCATATATTCAGGAGTTTCATTAGTTGCAAAACCAAACATCATTCCTTGGTCTCCAGCGCCTACTGCATCTGCTTTGTCCATATCTCCCTTTTTGGATTCTAAGGCTTCATTTACGCCCATAGCAATGTCTGGAGATTGCTCATCTATTGATGTTAAAATAGCACAAGTATCACAATCAAAGCCAAACTTTGCTCTTACATAACCAATATCCTCTATGGTTTTCCTAACAACCTTAGGAATATCTGTATAGCAGCTAGTAGAAATTTCTCCCATAACCAAAACCATTCCTGTGGTTACAGCAGTTTCACAAGCTACTCTAGCATTTGGATCCTGTTCAAGAATTGCATCTAAAATAGCATCAGAAATTTGGTCACATATTTTATCTGGATGTCCTTCTGTTACTGACTCAGAGGTAAATAATCTTCTCATAGTTTTATGGCTAAATAAAAGATGTTTTAAACCATCTTTTACTACGCCTCACGCTCCTTTCAATTATAAAATAAAACCTCTTCGATAAGAAGAGGTTTGCACGCCTTCTCTTATCTTGCAGAATTCTGCAGGAATTGGCACCTTTGTGTTAAATTACACTGGTTGCCGGGTTTCATCGGGCCCTTTCCCTCCACCTCTCTGGATAAGAGTATAACCTTATTAAGTTCCTTATAAACAATGATTATTTTAGCATCTATGATTTTTTATGTCAATATATTTTACTGTGTCACCTTGTAACTGAAAAAGCGCCACTGCGCTTTTAGATGTTAGATGTCAGAAGGCAAAGACGAAGGAAAATTTTGCGGAATGCAAAATTTGATAATTTCCTATGCAATAAAAAAATCCCCTAACGGG
>DGDR01000222.1 GCA_002385545.1 Clostridium sp. UBA3947 | reverse complement strand
AGATTAACGAAGATATGAAATTAACTGAGGAGCAAAAAAAGGAGCTTCAAGCAAGCTTAGCACAGTTAAAAAAGGAAATCAAGGAAGCTCAAGAAAAAAAGAAGTGGATAAGGCTATTGAAAAAACTGCTAAGAAACTAGAACTGAAGAAGCAGGAGGAATTAGCTAAGGATCTAAAAAATTTAGAAGATATTTTAGAAAAAAATAAGAATACAAAGGAGCTTTCAGCTGCATTGAAAAATAGCGATGTAAATAAAATGAAGGAAGAACTAGAAGCTTTAAAAAATAAATTGAAGGATATGAGTGATAAAGAAAAGGAAGAATTAAAGGAGACACTTGCAAAGGCTTCTGATTCAGTAAATTCTAGTGAATTAAAAAATCAAATTAATAGCTTAAGTAGTGCTATGACTAGTGGGGATGAGGTTGCTATTAATCAATCTGTAGATAGTATACAAGGAACTTTGATGGACGGAATATCTCAACAGCAAATGAATAATGCTTTAGCACAGTTACAAGATGCTTTGGTAGCTTCACAAAAAGGTAACGGAACTCAATTGGCTCAGGGTGATGGTGATAATCAAGGCAATGGTCAGGGGAATGGCCAAGGAAATAACAAAGAAAATTCAAAAGGCTCCGGTCAGAGTAATGATTTAGGAGGAGGAGCTGGTAATGGTTCCAGTGATGCCGATGGTGGAGTTACAGACTATTCATCTGGTAGTGGAATAGCAAATAATCAAGGAGGCTCATCCCGAGAGAAGGAATATGAAAAAATTTTTACTCCTAAGCGAATTGAAGGTACTGGTGAAAGCTCGTCCTTAACCGGGAAGAAGGGATCTAATTCAGGTAATAGTGAAAGCTATATAACTGATGATTCTAATGCAGTGCTAGGTGAACTAGTACCATATGATCAGGTTGCTGGAGAGTATAGTGACAAAGCAATGGAGAGTTTGAATAGTTACGAAATACCTGAAGGAATGATAGAGATAATAAAAGAATATTTCTCTTCTTTGCAAGAATAATTTTAAATGGCCATATAAAAGCTCTTTTATTACTTGTTTTTATATGGCCTATTTTTTAGGAGGGTATAGGAATGGATCAATCAGATATACAGGAAGTTGTAAGTAAAATTAGGAAGGTTGAAGAGGAAGTAGGAAAAGCTATAATCGGTCAAAAAGATGTTATAAATCAAGTGTTAATAGCTATATTTGCAGGAGGAAATATACTATTAGAGGGATCACCTGGTTTAGGAAAAACACAGCTGGTAAAAACCTTAGCTAAGGTTATGGATTTAACCTTTTCCAGAATTCAATTTACCCCAGATTTAATGCCTGCAGATGTGGTAGGAACTAATATTATAATCAAAGATAGCAGTGGAAAGGGTTTATTTGAATTTCAGCATGGACCAGTTTTTTCTAATCTTGTGTTAGCTGATGAGATTAATAGAGCTACACCAAAGACTCAATCTGCACTATTAGAAGCTATGCAGGAGCATACAGTAACAGTAGCTAACAAAACTTATAAATTAGAGGAGCCCTTTATGGTTTTAGCAACTCAAAACCCCTTAGAGAATGAAGGTACCTATCCATTACCAGAGGCTCAGTTAGATAGATTTTTATTTAAGATAATGGTACCTTATCCTAACTTAGAAGAACTTAGAAATATTGTTGCTATAACTGTTAATAAGGAACCAATAGAACTAAATAAGGTAATTGATAAAAATGAGATTTTAAGTATGAGAAAGATCTTGAAGGAAGTGCCTATATCTGCTGCAGTAGAAGAATATGCGCTCAAAGTAATCTTATCTACTCATGCTGATTTTGAAGAAGCTCCAGAAATATCTAAAAAATATATTAGATATGGGGCAAGCCCAAGAGCTGCACAAGCAATTATATCTGCAGCTAAGGTAAGAGCTGTGATGGAGGGTAGATGCAATGTGGCCTTTGATGATATAAAATATGTAGCACTACCTACTTTAAGACATAGATTTTTCTTAAATTTTGATGCAGTATCGGATGGGGTTACTACAGAGATGATTATAAAAGAAATTCTAGATAGTCAATTCAAAAAAGCTTAGGATTGTGATGATATGAAGGAAAAAGTATTTGATGGTGACTTTTATAGAAAACTGGAGAGTATTAGTTTAAAGGCGAGAATGAGTATGACGGAAGGGGCTGCTGGGGGTAGAAAGTCTAAGGCCAAAGGGAGCTCTGTTGAATTATCAGATTTTAGAGAATATGTACCCGGAGACGATTATAGAAGGATAGATTGGAATGCTTATGGAAGATTTGATAAGTTGTTTTTAAAGCTTTTTATGGAAGAAAGAGAAACGCTAATTAACATATTTGTGGACAGTAGTAAATCTATGGATTTTGGTGACAATCATAAGGGATACATGGCCTTAAGGATTAGCGCAGTTTTAACTTATTTAGCTTTGAATAACTTGGATAGAGTGGTTATAAATAGGCTCAAAGGCGATTCTTTAGTTCAGTCTTCCTCATATATGGGAAAAAGTAGTTTTCAAAAGGCAATTCAATTCCTTGAAGCTACAGAATTTAATGGGAACACCAATCTAGCTAGAGCTGTTAAGCAAAGGGATTTAAAAAGTAGAGGTATTTCTATTGTTATTTCTGATTTTTTTACTACTGGTTCTATTGAAGAATTAGTAAAATACTTAGCTTATAAAAAACAGCAAATAGTATTTATTCAAATATTAGATGAGGATGAATTAAATCCTCCTTTTGGAGGGCAAGTACGTCTTATAGACAGTGAAACTATGGAAGAAGTAAATATCACTTTAACACCAAAGCTCTTAAAAGCATATAGGAATAAGTTAAAATCTCATCAAGGAAATTTAAAAGAGTTAACAAAAAAGTATGGATGTGTCTTTTTACAGATATTTTCTTCTGATTCCTTAGAAAAAATAGGGTTTGACACCTTTGCGGTACTGTAAAAAGTTTATGAAAAACTAGCTTCAAAACA
>DGDR01000202.1:564-3133 GCA_002385545.1 Clostridium sp. UBA3947 | reverse complement strand
AGATGTGTATAAGAGACAGGCTTTATGCTATGCTTACATTATTAAGTACCGAGTGTTACATTTGTATTTTTATGTTCTTTAATATTTCAATACTATGGTCATGGTACTGATGTTATAATATCGCCCATGTGTCTTGTGCTAGTAAAAAATATAGGATTATATCGAGTATCAGTTAAGGGTTACTTATGAGCTATAATCAGGCTACTTAGTTTCCGTGGTAAAGAAAGTGACAAGGAGGTTTTTAAAATGAAGAAAACAAAATGGCTCGTGATACTAGTTTCCTGCTTAATTATTATAATGATTTCAACCTCTACTACAGGCTGTGATAGCAAAAAGAAAGATGATCAACCAGATCCAACAGAACATGTTAAGCAAATTGGTGATGACTTTCCAACCCCAGAACCAGAAAATACGGATGAGCCAAAGGATGAGCAATTTAATAAATATAAGGACATTACAGAGTTAACCCTATCTGATGTGCAAAAGACTTATCCTGATAAAGAAGTACTGGTCTGGGTCTATAATGACCTTACCTATATGGAACCTAGAAATAATGTCAGGCTAAACGAAATATTAGCAGAAAAGGGTCTGGATTTTGTAGTTTATATGGAGCAAATTAATGAAAGCAACTTTGAAAGGTCTATAAACAGTAGAATTGATGCGGGAAATGCTCCTGATATTATATGTGCTAGCGTGGGAGAAGGCGGTGCTCCTACAGGTGTACCTAGGGCGGTTGCTAATCAATGGCTTGAGGACCTGACATCCTACATGGATACAAATGCAGGCCAAGTATTAAGGAAAGCATTTCCTGACAATATATGGGAAACGTTTTATTTTAATAGTGGTTTTTACGGCGTAAACGGAGCATTTGCATTTCCTACCAATTACGTATATTTTGTGAATAAAGACATTGCAGATAAATATAGTATCTCCCTGGAAGAGCTGGAAGGCTTAGAACCTCATGAATTGGAGCCCTTCCTAGAAAAGGTGTATGAGGGAGAGGAGTCTGATGGATTTGTCACATTCAATAATAATCTTAGTTATAATATTCCATACTTTAGTATTCCATTTGATGTTTATGACAACAGGAGCATAGCCATTGGCAACAATACAAGGCAAACAGACGAGAGATGTGTGAATGTATTTAAGGATAGGGATGCAGTTTCTTATTTTCACATGATTTCTGATTATAGAAAAAAAGGCTATATTACAAGTCCTAGTAAATTGGAAAACTTTTTCATTACCTATTCTAGTGCCAACATATTTGATGAACTAAGCAGCATGGAAATAATAAACTTAAATAATAACTTTAAAGAAAGCAGTAATATAGAAATGGTTATTAGCTCACCATCATACTTGTTCACACAGCTTAACACACTAACAGGTATATGTAGTCAGTCAATAAATAAGGACAAGGCTTTTGAAGCACTTTCAATCATATATAGTGACAAGGAAATTACCGACTTACTGTTATATGGTATAGAAGGGCTTGACTATACTATAGATAACGGGCAGATTAAAAACATAGACCCCGATGGGAGTTTTTCGTGGCAGAAGAGCATGTATTTTGGAAACAAGATGATATCTAGTCCTGCATTCGGAGAATTAAAAGATAAGGGTAGCAGATTAGATGAAATATACGGTCAGATGTATGTACCGACAATTCTTGGTACTTATCTTGATATGACTTATTTATCGGAGAAAATCAATAATATAAATGCTATCATCGATCAATATGCAAAGGGACTATTTGAAGGGTCCTATGAGGATGTCGATGCCATCTTGGCTGAATTAAATCAAAAACTGGATTCTGCAGGTATACAAGAGATACTGGATGAATTAAATAGACAATATAAAGCCTTGCTTGATACTTGAATAAGTATCAAGGCCTTATTATCAGTGAGGATAATGATATAAGTAGGGGGTCCCAATGAAAAAGAAACTAGCTTTGCTACTGGCATTACTATTCTTTTTATCAGGATGCTCTATTATAGAGAGAGGCAAGGGAGCTAATGATAAGGGACTAAAGGATACTACTGATATACAATATATTAGTAGTTATAGTTCCATGTACGACAGTACCTTAGTAAAAAAATCAAACGGTGGGCTTCTTTTTGTAGATCTGGTTAATGGTGTAAAGGTTTATGCATGTAACCAGCCGGGTTGTCAGCATACGGGGGGAGAGGACAGTAATTGCCTTGCCTTTCCTAACAAGAAGAGGGGAGATCATTCGTTTACCCATCCCTTTGTCTATAAGAATCAGCTTTATTATTTTTCGGAAACTTATGAAGGTAAAATAAGACTAAACCGATCTGAACTGGATGGTAGCAATTATACTATAGTCTATGAACAGGATTTAGATAGGGTAGATTTTGAACAAGATATTTATATTTTAGTGGATGCTATTCGTGTTGAAAACAAGCTTTATTACTGGATAAAGGAAACAAAAACAAGCATGACTGATGATGGTTGGCAAAAAACGGATGCTGCAATACTTGAACTATTTGAGGGTGATTTAGATACAGGGAAATGCAGGAAGTTGATTGATACTGGAGAATATTTTGATGTA
>DGDR01000202.1:0-368 GCA_002385545.1 Clostridium sp. UBA3947 | reverse complement strand
GCTGCGAGTTCCAATGTATCCATTTACCATCTTGATTCAGAGGAACACCAGTTAAAAGAAGTTGGAAATATGTTCCTGTTAGGTGTGGTAAAGGACAGATTGTTTTTTTGGTATAGCGAAGGTGTGCTTAAAACCTTTGATAGCAATATGGAAAACGAAGAACCGGTTTTTACCTGTGAGACAGATATTCAACTATATAATATAGGAGATAAAATATTACTTAAATATTTTGATATCCACCTAAATACCGGTTTATATTATCGCTGGGATACGGAAGAAGAGGAATTCATAGATTTAGGATATCGTGAGGACTACAGCCTTCTTATACTAGATTATAGCAAGGATAAATTGTGGATTGCTCTTACACC
>DGDR01000060.1 GCA_002385545.1 Clostridium sp. UBA3947 | reverse complement strand
AGATGTGTATAAGAGACAGCCCAAATATTGACAAAGAGCCGGCATTAACTAATACAATAGACCATGGTTTTAATAGCGTATTATAAATCTTATACTTTACTTAGAAAAACTCTTAAGCAAATCCTCAACTTCATTTTCAGGAAGGGGTTTGCTAAAATAATAGCCCTGAATTATATCACATCCTAGTTCGGCAATTATATCAAACTGCTCTTTAGTTTCTACACCTTCAGCAATAGTCTTAAAATCCAAATTCTTAGCCAAGGTTATTATGCTTTTTAATACCACCATATTTTTGTATTTGTCAATATTGGCTATAATGGACCTATCTATCTTTAATGTGCTGATCTTAATTTCAAGCAGTGAATTCAAATTCGAATATCCTATACCAAAATCATCTATTGCAATCCTAAACCCGCTTTCAATCAGCTCATCTATTATTCCAATATTGTCCTCTCGAGTTTTCATTAGGGTTCCTTCTGTTATCTCTATCTCCAGCTGAGAAGGGGGGAAATTATATTTTGTACACAAATTTAATATATTAGCCTTAAAATCCTTTCTCATTAACTGGATTGGAGATATGTTTACAGATATGGTTTCAAAATCATAGCCTTTTTCTTTCCAGCTACAGGCAGTTTTTATGGCCTCTTCTAGTACCCAGTTGCCAATTGGTACAATATGGCCCTTGCTTTCAGCAATGGGAATGAATTCATTAGGAGGCACAAATCCCATCCTGCTGTTATTCCACCTTAAGAGCACTTCAAAGCTTGTAATTTTGTTCTGTAGAATATCCATCTTTGGTTGGTAATTCAAGTACAGCTCGTTATTTATAATTGCATTTGATAATTCGCTTTCTATTAGTGTTTTTCTAAAATAGGCTTTGGCTAGCTGTTTATTAAAAAAAGTACATGTATTTTTCCCAGCCTTTTTGGATTCGCTTACTGCAAAATCACAAAACGTTATCAACTCTTCTTCATCTGAACTATCATCGGGGAAAATAGTGACTCCCATGCTTAAATTAATGGGGGTATAATTATTCATTACCTTAAGAGGCTTCTTGAAGTACTCATAAATATTATTGCATATTCCTTCTATTTCTTCTATGCTATTAAAACTATCTATCAATATTATAAACTTGTCGCAGGGGAATTTTGCTAGATCGTGACTCTCTCCAATTAGGGAATTGATGGATTGGGAAAAGTTTTTCAATAATTCGTTTCCAAACTGAAGGCCAAAACTATTAACTAAAGTTTTGAAGTTATCTATATCGATTAATATCAAAGCTCCTTGTTTATTTCGATCTTTAGCTGCTTCTATAGATTTTTTTAGCTTCCTTAAGAAGAACCTATCATTAATCAGATTGGTAAGAGTATCGTGTCCTTCATGTAATTTATCTCCTGTCACGTTGAACATTATAACATATAATACGCTGTCTCCTGTACTCTTGTCTTTAAATATTTTCCCTCTAAATAAGACCCACTTAATCTCCTTGCTTTTAGTCCACACCCTAAAGGTACTTTGATAGAATATGGTACGGTCTTTCATGTAATCCTCTAAGTCCTGTAATGCCATATCCTTATCCTTATTGTAAGCTATTGTGTTCAGGAATTCCCTCATGTTTTTCACATTGTTCAATCTATACCCTGTTATCTTTTCATAAATATACATTTGGTCCTTATCCATATTCCATTTGCAGAGCCCAATATCCCCCACATTTACAGCATGTCTATATATTATATCAAATTATATTGAACTAAGATTATCTTTGGCACTTACAGACATCTCCAAGATCCCCCTAATAGAATATGGAATCTTAAATGTTTTATATAATAATACCCTATTTTAATCCCTATTTAACCCTTTGCTGCAAAATCATTACAAATCCTATTGGGGCTTTTGCAATCTACACAGTAGCCTAAAATAGTGCAAGGCGTATCTTTGCCTAATCTCTTAGCATCTATTGGAGTAGAATATTGCCTGACTCTCTTTTCCGCTTCCTCAATGTCCCGAACTATCTTATTAATACCTACAACCAGAATAACCTGCTTAGGTCCATATATAATAGGTGCAACTTTACTTCCATTGCCGTCAATATTATACAGTTCACCGCTTTCCGTTAAAGACTTTGTACTGCACATGAAAGTATCAGCAGAGAAGTTCTTTATGTCATATTCCATAATGAATTAAATACTTGTCCTCTTTAATAGCATCAGATATCACTTCAATTAAAGCTTCAAGCTCTTGAGATTGATATTGATTATTTGCTCTTATAATAACATCTCCAAACTGCTTAAGGGATTCTGGAGGAATGAGAGTTACTCCGCAATAATCTAATCCCCTACCTGGCTGAGTTGAAATTTGAAAATATGTCCTGATTGACTTTAAATCCTCATCATAATTTATAAGCAATTTTTCTATTAAATCATCCCTTACAGAAATACAGTTATATCTTTCAGGCTCATATTCACTGTACCACTTATACTCCTCAAAAGAATCCATTATTCCAAATTCATGCTTAGCCAAATTATCACCCCTGAAGTATATAATCCTATATGTTTTCTGCTTCACACCTTAATTTATAGAAGTATCTTACAAGTTCGCTTTTTTCATCTTTCATAGGTTCTTTAAGCTTACTTAAGGTTCTCTTACCAACCCTTTTATCAATTACAGCCAATGATCTAATAATAGGATTATCCGATTTCAGTGATTCTTCAATGGGCGAACTTAAGAATACCTTAGCTGCTTCAAAAAAATCATATTGTGCAAAGATACCTTTCTCTTCTACTTTTTTATCTGCTATATCATTGATGGCTCTATTTATAGCTATTTGTGATATCATTTCTTCAGAATATCCTATCTTCCTAAGTAATTCACTCATTTCATCTTGCTCATAATCATACTCATCAAAGTCAATATTATCCCTTTCCTTTATTTCTTGTTCTGTACGGTATATTTCTACTTCCTTTTTTAAAGTACACATATTTATAACTTCTTTTCCATCCACCGTTATATATGCCCTACCCATTTGATCAGGAGCTTTTCTGTAATTTGTAACCCAAAATTCTACTCTGCCTTTTAAACTTGGACAAATAAAATCTTCTAGCTGCTTTTTTAACTTACTCCACATAATGTTTTTCCTCCATAAAATTAATACTATCTTTTCAAAGTATTATATAAGAAATATGTATTTCTCTCAATGTATCTCCTGTTTTCTATTTTTCTATCAACCCTATCTTATCTTTCATACATCTTCAAAACTCCAATGCAAGTGAAATACTCAAGTTCATATCTTTGTCCCATGTATAGCATAGTCCCTAACTTTTTTAGGTTATATTTTACATCTAAAAAAATTCATCTAATAGTTTATAAAACTCCAGTTTTGAATAATCTATATTTTCAACTCCATATTCTTTAAAAAGGAGAGGTACCTACCTTGCATCAAATTTATTTGCTAAGCTTCTAGCAGCTATAGCAAGGTCCTGGTATCTATCAGAAATTCCTGCTCTACCCCAGTCAATAAATCCGCCTATGTCTCCATTGTTTATTATATGGTCTCCATGGGTAAAAACAAGATCTTCATCAGAAGGTTTTGTAACTAAT
>DGDR01000048.1 GCA_002385545.1 Clostridium sp. UBA3947 | reverse complement strand
GCTTTCTAAAGTAGCGGGATTTATAGCAACAGGAACTTTATTTATATTATTAGCATTATTAGTTTTATTTAAAGGAGGTGATTAAATTTGGGGTGGCTATTCAGGAACAATAGAAATACAAGAGCAGATCCAAAGGATTCTATTACATGGTTTACTGAAAAAATAATGAGTGGAAGCTATACAAAACTATCAAACCATCCAGAAGTAAAAGTTGCGGTAGGTAAAATTGCAGACTTAATTTCATCTATGACCATTCACCTAATGCAGAATGGGGAGGATGGGGACACAAGGGTTAAAAATGCACTATCTAGGAAGATTGACATTAATCCATATGATTTAATGACAAGGAAAGATTGGATGTACAACATTGTAAATACCATGTTATTAGAAGGTAGAGGAAATGCAATAGTATATCCGACCATTAAAGATGGATTAATAGATAATTTGGTACCCTTAAGTCCATATTTATGGGATTTTGTAGATACCGAAAATGGATATAAGGTTGCTTATGAAGGCAAGACCTATAATCATGATGAAATACTACATTTTAAGATTAATCCTGACCCAGCAAGGCCATGGATTGGTACAGGCTATAAAGTTGTATTAAGAGATATAGTAGATAATTTAAAACAAGCTACAGCAACCAAAAAAGCCTTCATGTCAGATAAGTGGAAGCCTTCAATCCTTATAGCAGTAGATGCGCTCACTGACGAATTAGCAAGTGAAGAAGGAAGAGATGAAATACTTAAAAAATACATTTCAGACACTGGTGGAGGTAAACCATGGGTATTTCCAGCGGACTTAGTGAAGGTAGAGCAAGTTAAACCTCTCTCGCTCAATGATTTAGCAATAAATGATGCAGTAGAGATTGATAAAAGAACAGTAGCATCTATATTTGGAGTACCGGCATTTATGTTAGGAGTAGGAGAGTATAACAAAAACGAATATAACAATTTTATCAATACAACAATTTTGCCTATAGCTAAAGGTATAGAGCAGGAACTAACAAGAAAACTTCTTTATAGCCCTGACTTATACTTTAAATTCAACGCTAGGTCTTTGTATGCTTATGATATTAACGATTTATCCAAAGTAGGTAGTGAAATGTATGTAAGAGGGATTATGACTGGTAACGAAGTAAGAGATTGGATAGGCTTGTCTCCAAAAGAGGGGTTATCAGAATTGGTTATTTTAGAAAACTATATACCGCTTGATAAAATAGGCGACCAAAGCAAGTTGAAGGGTGATAACGATGAGTGATGTAATAAGAACAGAAATATTAACCAAGACTCAACAATGGAAGAGTATTCCTTTTGAGCAGTTAAGAAAAGGTGACACATTTAGAATGTTTGAACCAACTGGAGAACCGGTATTAGACGAAAATAAAAACAACATCTTTTATGCTAACAGTGACCCATACCTCACAGAAGAAGGAGTGTATGGGATTTCTATTAAACAAAGGTGGTGATAACGATTAAAACTAGAGAAATGTACTTTAAAACTGATTTCCAAGTAAGGCAGCAAGATGAAGATAGGTATATTGAAGGCTATTTTATTAGATTTAACGAAGAAACTGAACTGTGGAAAGGTATTTTTGAAGAGGTAGACCCAGATTCGGTAGATGAAAGCTTAAAGAACAATGACATTAGATGCTTATTTAATCATGATACAAGTGTTGTCTTAGGTAGGACAGGCAATAACACTCTCAAGCTTAAAAAAGACAGTAAAGGAATATATGGCAGGGTTAGAATCAATCCAAACGATAAACAAGCTATGGACATATATGCAAGGATTGAAAGAGGGGATATAAATGCTTGTAGCTTTGGATTCAACATCATAGATGAGGAAATACAAAATAGAGATGATGGTACTACTAAGTTTATCTTAAAGAAAATTGACTTGCATGAAGTGTCACCAGTAACATTTCCTGCATATCCAACAACATCAATAGAAGCTAGAAAGAAGGACATAAACGAGTATAAGAAAAGACAATTAGAAACCAAAAAATCTAAGTTAAAGGAGAGGTTAAATAATGCTTAAACAATTGATGTTATCTAAAAAAATAGAAAGTTTAAGGAATACCTTAAATGAGTATTTAGAAGAAGAACAAAAGTTGGTTACAAGAAGTGTAGAATTAGAATCTGCTATTGAAGAAGCTGAAACAGACGAAGAACTAGCAGCAGTTGAGGAAGAAGTTGCAACATTAGAAAAGGAAAAGACAGAGTTAGAAAAAAAGAAGTCCAAACTAGAAGGTGAAATTGCAGAGCTAGAAGGTGAACTTGAAGAATTAAACTCCAAGAAACCTTCTAATGATCAAAGAAATAAAGGAGGAGAAGATGAAATGGAAGTAAGAGAAATTATAAACGATTATGTTAGGACCAAACAAGTTAGACAAACTGTAGATTTTAAGTTTAAGGTTGCAGATGGTGGAGTATTGGTTCCAGAAGAAGTATTAGCACCTTACAGACAACCAGAGGATGTAATTGATTTAACTAAATTAGTAAAAGTAGTATCTGTTACTACCGGTTCAGGAACTATCCCAATTATTAAGAAATCTACTGGCAGAATGGCTAGTGTAGCAGAACTGGAGGAGAATCCAGAGTTAGCAAAACCGACTATTACAGATGTGGATTACAAAATTGCAACTTATAGAGGATATGTACCAGTATCTCAAGAAGTTATAGATGATGCTGATTTTGACGTTACTGGATTAATAGCGGAAGATATTTCAGGTCAAGAATTAAATACAAAGAATGATGCAATAGCAGCAGTACTAAAGACAGCTACACCTAAAGCAGTTGAAGGCTTAGACGAGTTAAAGGCAGTTATCAATAAAGATATCAAGAAGGTATATAGTGTAAAGCTAGTTATATCTGCATCTCTATATAATGTATTAGATACATTGAAAGATAAAAATGGAAGGTACTTATTGCAAGATGATATAACTGTAGCAAGTGGCAAGAGACTATTTGGTAAAGAAATAGTTGTATTAGATGATGATATTATAGGTGAAGATGATGGAGACTTAGTAGGATTTGTTGGAGATCCGAAAGCATTTGCTGTACTGTTTGACAGAAAGAGAGCAAGCGTAAAATGGGTAGACAATGATATTTACGGACAGTTACTTGCTAGTTATGTAAGATTTGATGTAAAAAAAGTAGACGCAGATGCTGGATTCTACATTACATTTACGCCAGAAACTCCAGAAACTCCAGTAGATCCTGAACCTCCAGTAACTCCTGAAGCATAAGGGGTTGATTTAATTGAAAGTCAGAGTATTAAAAAGGTTTAAAGATAAATATACAAAAGAAATATATAAAGTTGGGCAGATAATAGATATAACTCA
>DGDR01000054.1:352-5041 GCA_002385545.1 Clostridium sp. UBA3947 | reverse complement strand
ACAAGATACTTTGAAGCTATTAAAGCAAGCCTCCCCCTATAGCTTGTTTTAACAAGGTTTAGGCACCCTTGCTCCTTTTCCCGGGTCACTAATGATATACATACTATCATAATCAAAAATACTGCTATTAAGTCAGTTGGCAGGGACTCGGTCGCCATCTTAACCCCTTTTGACACATCAGCCTTTAGTATTTTTCCCTTAAGGTGTTCAAAATCAGATGGTGTTTTCTTGATATTCCTATAGGCAAAAGTTCCTGGCTTGGTAAAAATGGAGATTGTGGTCATTGTATTGGCATCATCCTCGATTTTTTGCAGATATTCACCATAGCCATGGACTTCTTTAACTTCATATATAAGTTGATCGTATAGTCTTATCTCCCTCATCAAACTGTCAGTATATTTTAAGTAATCACCCCTGTTAAATGTTAGAATTAGCCTGCTTATGTCAAGGTCTGGGAACCGCTCTTTAAGTGCATCCTCATCAGTATTTTCCATTTCATTCATAAGTGTCAGTTCCATAATGAAATAAAGTTCACTTTGCTCTCTTTCAAGCTTTGTGAGTGCCTCCATATTGGTCAAGCCCTCAATTGACTTGTATAGCTCTCTATATGCCTTGGGCTGATATGGATTACGGCTACTATGCTCACCTATATATAGCAAAATCCCATTGAGTAATATGACCAGTACAAATAGGAAAAGCACAGATTTTTTACTATATACCTTGAACCATTCACTAGCAACTATCCTCATAATGCTTCTCCTTGATCAAACATCCATAAGTATAGGTCTTCGAGCGTGGGCTTGGCCATCTCGTAGTCATACCCTTTTGGAGGATGGTCTGAAACCACTCTTACATATATGCTGTGCCTATCCTTTGAAATATTGCCAACCCTATATTTATGCTCAAGGTCTGGCAGGCTTTCTGGGCTAGTCTTGATTATATATACACTGTCTTTAAGTTTTTCACTAAGGGTATGAGGATGGCCACTATCTGCAATAGAGCCTTTTTTAAGTAATATCACATCTTTTGCTATATATTCTATATCCGAGACAACATGGGTAGCGATTAAGACTATCTTGTTAAAGCTAATTTGTGAAATAAGGTTTCTAATTCGGATACGTTCTTTTGGGTCAAGTCCTGCAGTTGGCTCATCTAAGATTAAAAGCTCAGGTTGTCCAAGTATAGCCTGGGCAATCAAAATCCGCTGCTTCATCCCACCAGAAAAAGAACCTAGGCGCTTGTTTGCTACATCCTGAAGGTTGACCAATTTAAATAAGTCTGGAATCTGCTCATCAGCCTGGCTTTTTGTCAATCCCTTTAAGGCTGCCATATAGTACATGAATCTACTAGCAGTAAAGGTATCATACAAGCCTTGCTGCTGTGGCATATAGCCAATAACCCTTAAAAAATCGACACCTAAACGCTTTACATCCTCACCCTTGTAGGTTATTTTACCGCTATCAGCTAATAGGTTGTCAGTGATTATGTTCATTAGTGTAGATTTACCAGAGCCATTGGGCCCAAGCAAGGCATATACACCCTCAGTCAAAGTGTAGGAAAAGTCTTTCAAGGCATGGTTACTGCCATATCTCTTATTTAGCTTTTCAATCTCTAATGTTAAACCCATTTGTCTCTCCACCACCCTTATTTGTCTATAAAGCTCTCTTTTATAGTTTATATATCTATTTGATAGTTATATAGTCAGTCTTTCCATTTAAGTAATCCTCAATTGACATAAAAACTTCGGTAAATGTCCCATCCTCAAGCGTAGCTGAAAATACAATCCAACCCTCATAAATAAAACTTGGAAATGCTTCTCCATCAGGACGGCTTACTTGTGTTGTCTTGCCAGTAGATAGATCATAAAAATAGCAGTCAAAGCCATCTTCACTAAATAAGTCTTTAATAAATATTAAATAGTGACTAGACTTATAAGCATGACCAATACTCTCACCTTCAAACAATACTTTTTCAGAATTATCCTCCCTATTTACTGAGTATACCTTAGATCTATCCTCACTTAGTAAATAAATATACTTGTCATCCAAGCCAATGTACCTATACAAACACTCAGTTATATCAAAGACTTGCTCTTCTACTCCTGTATTAATATCTATCTTGTAAATAAAAGAATATAAGTATTCAGAGCTATCTTCTTTTAAACCCTCTTCCGTAAGCTCCATTTCATCATCATAATAGTTATAATTATAATAAACTGCGTCATCGATAACTTGCATTTGTATAATCCAGTGTAAATAGTCATCCTTCACCTCAGTTAGCTCTGAAACCTTGCCTGTTTGCAAGTCTAATCCTAGGATAGCAGTTTTTTTCTTAACCGAATCAACGAAACCCTCTTCATCTAAATAAGACTGCTCACCAACGAAGTAGGCCATCTGATCCTTGAATACAATATCACTGGTAAAATCAATCTCCCAGCCAAACTCAGCAAATAACTTTTGTCCATCTCCATCAGGATTCTGTCTATATACGACTGTTTCATTTAACCCACTATGGTAAAACATATAAACAAAACCATCGTGCATTGCAAATCCACTGAATGGGCCAGCGACAGGTAAAACAGCATTACATTCAGGATCGGGGTTTTTGTCCCAGGAATAAGGTCGATGCTGGCAATCTGGCTTGTTGCATAAGACAACCCTTTGTCCACTTTCAAAGTCATAAAACCACAGAACAGCACCTTTTTCATAAAGATAGCCCTCTTGGCTAAATCCTTGCTCTGAAGCATACTTGTATATAGAAGATGAGGAGTCTAACTTGGGTGAACATGATACAAGTGTAAAGGAAAACAAAATCAATATTGACAGTAAGACTATTATAAATCGTGTGTTAGCAAGCTTAATAGCATTGTGTTTCTTCATCAGATCACCTTCCCATAGGGAAAATTTAAAATACATTTGGTCAGTTTCCCTTGCTCTTCCACCAGCTTGTTAGCTGTAGGTTTATTTCATCAAGAACCTCATCTATACCTTGATCTTTCAACTCACTGTTAGCCTTTTTTAGTTCTTCCTTGATGTTTTTAGTCTCTCCAGTATAAATCTTTTCATATTTATCATATATCCCTTTTATAGCTGACAGCTTATCTTCTATCTTGCTTTTATCTAATGTAAAGCCAGCTATAGGTGACATAATCGAGGCTGCGTTTAATTCTTTGTATACTTCTGCCTTGTTGGTTGGTTCAAGACCTATAGGATGGGTTATCATTTGGTTGGCTGGTGAATAATAACCGGGTTCTCTAGCTTCCGCCTCAAGGAAGCTTACTTTCCCATCAACTAGTTCATATTGCTTGCCAAGAATACCGTATCGAAGCAAGTTAGATAAATCACTGTCAGTATTTATCATTGTTAATAGTTTAAATGCCTCTTCCTTGTTCTCTGACCACGAGGCAATTCCATTTATCAGGTTGAGTTGACTTATGACATAGTCTTCTGAAAGTTTATAAGAAACAACATCAATTGCTTTTCCTCCGTCTAGCATCAACTTGTTGTTATAAAAATCATCTGGAGTTGAATGCTGAAATGTTGCAAAGAACAAGCCTTCATCCATCTTTTTGTATACACTTTCATTTTCTCCTATCATAATAAGTCCTTGATTAATATAGCTATAAATTAGGTCTATAAGTGAAATAAAATCGGCTTCTTCAAAAAGATTAAATGCCAGTGGATAACCTTTATTATCATATTTTACCGCTATTCCGCTATCCATATATTCACAGTTCATAAGTTTCTTAACAAGATGACTGCCCATCCACAATGAAATAATGTCCTTATTGTTAATAACATCTTGGTTCTCTGCAATAATCTTAAGGGTTGATTCAAGGTATGATAGGCTGTCCTTCCCTTCCGGTAGCCGTATATTATGTTTTTCTTGGATCTCTTTATTAATATGTAAATAAAACGGCAATCTTAAGCTGGACCTATTATTAATTCCATATATTTTGTTTTCTATTTTAACGCTCTCCCATGCATTCTTATCAAAGGCCTTATAAAGTTCTTGTCCATCTGCCGTTTTTAGATACTCATCCAGGGGCTCAAGTAAACCATCCTTTACTGCCTCCGGATATGTATCATAATCTACGCCGTATTGGCCGTAGCCGGTCACAAAAAGATCAACCTGTCTGCCCTCACTTTTCATATTTCTTATTAGTTCACTGTATTCCATTACATTCATTGAATCAATTCCCACAAATTCTACTATAAAATCTGCACCCTTTTCTAGAAGTAAATTATTAAAATCTATATAAATTTGCGGGTCAACACCATGTGTGTTGATCATATCTGTAATCCACACAAGCTTTTTGGCACTTGCCCAGTCTTTTGTATAATCAGGAGTGGCAGTTGGGCTAGCCTCTGGAGAGGGTGAAATTGATGGTGATGGTGTTTTCTCTACATCAGTAAAGATAGAACATGAGCATAGTAACAATACACATAGAATTATTATAACTAGTGATTTAACCTTCATATAATTAACTCCTTTCTCTTTTTTATTCTTTTATTTCTCTCCCTACTAATCTAAATTTTAGCACAAATCCCCAACTATGTAATGCGCGATTTGCATAATTTTATAATTATTTTAAAATATATGGTAGCTTTCTATTTTGAAGTCTAGCATTCGAATAGATACTCATTTAACTATCTCTCCCCTATTTGTCTATAAAGCTCTCTTTTATAG
>DGDR01000054.1:0-245 GCA_002385545.1 Clostridium sp. UBA3947 | reverse complement strand
TTTATTCTTTTATTTCTCTCCCTATTAATCTAAATTATAGCACAAATCCCCAACTAGGTAATGCGCAGTTTGCATAATTTTATGATTATCTTACAATATATAGCCTGCTTTCTGTTTTTTTAGTCTGCTATTTGTGTAGACTCTCTTTTAACTATCTCTCCCTTATTTGTCTATAAGGCTCAGTGCTATGGTTTATATATATCTATTTGATAGTTATATAGTCAGTCTTTCCATTTAAATAGTCT
>DGDR01000151.1 GCA_002385545.1 Clostridium sp. UBA3947 | reverse complement strand
TATTACCCCTCCTTTCTATAAAATTACAATTATTTGCAATTGCAAACGATTGCACATTTTGAGTATAACACGAATTTTAATTATATTCAATAATATTTATAAATATATATTTTGAATATTTACAATTTTAATATTTTGTCATTTCACATCAAGATATATGCTAGTTTTGCAAATTAATTGAAAAAATATTTTTATTGTGAGAAAATGATATACTGTAATCATTGTTTCGTTATATCAATACTTAAATTAGATGGGAGGTAAGCTCAATTTTATGAAAAGTATTCATCTGCAAAAAATTAATTTAAAAGCTATTATAGCAGTTTCTTCCTTATTATTAGTAAGCCTATTATCAGTAGCTGCTTATTGTATTTTTTTAAATGGGCATGATAGTGTTATCAAAAAGCCAGACCTTTTTAAAATTAAGGAAAATGGCAAATGGGGTTTTATTAATAAAAAAGGAGAGCTTGTTATACCAGCAGAATATGATCTTGCATATGATATGTATGATGGTGTTGCTCCGGTAAGAATCAAAGGTAAATGGGGCTTCATCAATAAAAAGGGCAAACTGATAGTTGAGCCCCAATATGATAATGCCCTTTCCTTTAGCGAAGGCATGGCCGCTGTTAATAAAGATGGGAAATGGGGGTTTATCAACAAAAAAGGTATGTTACTTATTGAGCCTCAATTCGAAATGGCCTATTGGTTTTCCGAAGGCTTAGCTGCTGTAATAAAGGAAGGCAAAAGAGTTTTTATAAATAAGAAAGGCACTGTAGTTATAGAAGCTAATTATAATACCACCTTAGCAGAATTTCGTAATGATTATGCAATAGTTAATGAAGATGGCAAGGTCTACTATATAAACAAAAAGGGTGAGAAGGCTATAAATAAGGATTTTTCTTCTGCTTATCAATTTTCTAATGGTAGAGCCTTCGTAATAGATGACCAACAGTCTGGTTATATAGACCGTAAAGGCAATATGGTTATAGAAAATGTAATAGGTAATCAATTTAGCGAGGGCTTGGCTGCGGTTCAAAAGGATGGAAAATGGGGTTATATAGATACTAAAGGCAGGTTGGTTATAGATTATCAATTTGATTCTGCAGCTTACTTTAGCGAAGGCTTGGCCTTTGTTGAGAAAAATAATAAAAAAGGATATATAGATACTAATGGTAAAATGGTAATTAATTTAGAAAAAACTACTGGTTATGCTTTTACCAATGGTGTTGCCTATGTTATGACTAGTCTTGATGATTGGGGATATATAAACACAGCTGGGGAATATATTTGGAGAGTAAAAAGATAAAAGATATAGATTAGAAGCTAGCGGTTAGATATGCGGATTCCTGTTTAGTATCTAACATCTAGCTTCTTTTATCATAAAATTATATAAAGCTGTATGAGACCATATATAAGTAGTACGAATCCTAAAACGGCTATAACATAAGGTAGTAATTCCCCTAGTTTACTTGTTTTGTTGCTTTTTAGCTTCTTTTTGCCCTTGGAAGCTAAGTAGTTTATTCCTGTTAAAGTGATAAACATGCCTAGAATCAATGATGCCACAAAGGTTCCATATGTAATAATCCCTTTATCATGCCAATAGCCTACAAAGGTTGTACTAAAGGTTAACCAAGCAAAATGAGTCATGGGATAGGAAAAGGTAATAACAAAGCCTGTAATATAAGGATGATCAAGTAATCCCTTTTTTTCTAAATATCTTTCTTCCTCATCCAAGTTGTATCTTCTACCTCTTTTAATATCTCTATAGCCTATGTAAAAGGTAACTACACCTGAAAGTATCCAAAAGAGAGCCTTATAGCATGGATTACCTTCTAACCAGCTTAACAATCCAAAGTTAATTAGTATGGCATCTAAAGCGTCTACAGACAAGGCCCCTATTACCACCAAAATACCTTTTCTGAAACCCTTTGTTATGGTCCACCTAATAGATTCAAATCCTGCAGGTCCTACAGGCATGGCAATAACTATTCCTATTGCTATTCCCAAGAAAAGTGCCTTTAAAATCAAAATTAATCCCCCCAATCTGCCTACCTAATATATAATATCACAAAAGTTGTCTTTCCCAAAACCTCATTTTATTTTAACTTCATTTTATTTAATTTAACTTCATTTTCAATTAAATTGTATGTATTGACAGCAAAATATGCTATAATAAAGGCAAGTCATACACAACATTACATTTTCTTTAAACAACTAGCATATAGTTTTTCCCATATTTATTTAACCGGTATATAATTTGGAGGTTTATTAAAATGCATAATCAACTCAACCTTTTTTCCAATTTACTACAGGATAAATTCAAGGAAGTATTAAAAGATAAATCTTGCACCCTTCATTTTCACACTCAGAATATGGGTACTTTTTGCTATTTAATTGATAACTCTATATTAACCTTAAGTAATAACCTTCTTTTCTATAAATATCAATTTGAAGCTGATAAAGTTACTGAACCCTATGAGCCATTTTTATATATAATACGTGAAGCTGCAAGCAAGCTTAAAATAAATATAGATAAATTATTAGATAAGGCCAAGGTTTATCCCAGTCATAGAGTACTGTTTGAGGCATACCTACAAAATGAAACTCCACAGCGCCTTGATAAAATCGTTTTTGATGAATTGCAATACGAATATACTCAAATGCGTAAATCTATTTGCAATTTGATAAAGATTATCTCTAAAGATACTCCTATTGTTATAGCAATTGCTGATTTGCAACACGCAGATTTCGATACTTTAGAGCTTATAAAGTCTATTAGTAATAATGTAGTAAAAAGTAAAGCTATGTTTATTTATTGCTACAATAAAAATTACTTTTTCCAAGATTCTGCCAGATATGATATCTGGAGCAGCTTTACTTCCCTTGCAGAGGAGCGCTTCAGCATAATGGAATTAGCCCAGGATTTTTACGATTATGAGGATAACTGGTATAGCCCTTATTTTGACCTTACTGTTGATGAACTTATAAGGATTTCTTCCTTAAATTTTAGCTTTCTTAACTTTAACAAGGCTATAAAGTATGCTTCTATGGCAAGGAATTTAATACTTAACAATAGTGTTAATGAAGAAACTCACTTTGCCATGATTCAAATTTTGGCGGATAGTCATTTTTACTTAGGAGAAATAGACAATGCCCTAACCTATTACAGGATTCTTTCAGAAATTGCCCACAGGGCTAACAATTTTGAAATGCTTTCTGAGGCATATAGAAAAACCGCTTTGGCATACTTAAGAAATTACGATGTTAATACTGCCACTAAGCTATCCAGTCAATGCTTAAAATACGCAGCCTTAACCAAGGATGAGTTTCAGCTCTTAAGAGCCTATCATTTGTTATATTGCATATCTGATAAAACCACTCACCCTATGGATAGAGATAGATATTTTTTACTATTAAACTTGCTGGAAAAGTACAATTTAAAGAACACCTATGTTCATTGTTTAAAAAATGCCTCTTTATATTCTGATTACTATGCTAATGTTAGTGATCTTCACGCTCTGTGCGATAAGGCTATAGAAATTTCCCTTGAAAACCAAAATGAGTTTGCCCTGTTTGTTAATTATCACAAAAAAGGTGTTATATATTCC
>DGDR01000061.1:1412-5344 GCA_002385545.1 Clostridium sp. UBA3947 | reverse complement strand
ATATGGAACCACTAAAATGCCTGGTGACAGCCGAAAGTGGATTTTAGAAGGTCAATTATCTGAAGATGGACATATACATGGGATTTATTATGCAGAGGATCCTATTGATAAACGTACAGGTGTATTTTTCTTAAAAATTCATAGTAAAAAGCATATGACAGGAGTAAAGTCTAGTTTAGATACAGAAAAGCAGGAAGTAACCTCTGGCACTTATGAATTTAAACCAATTTGTAATAATGTTACCATTAAAAAGTTGGTAAAGAGTCATATACCACATATCATTAGTATTGCAGATAATTTATTAGGAAAAGATCATTTAACTCAAGAAATACTAGAGAAAATAACTAATGGATCACCAGATTTTTATTGTGACGTGGCTATAGATTCTCAAAATAAGGTGGTTGGATTTTATATTGGCTATATTACACATCCAAAGATAATAGAAGAAAAAATGAAAATAAATCAAGATGAGATTCCTAGATCCATAAAGTACGCTAATAAAATTGGAGTTATTAAAACCGTTGTAGTTGAAGAAAAGCATCAAGGTTATGGAATAGGCACTAAGTTGGTTGAAAGCTGTATGAAGGAGTTGAAAAAGGCAGGAGTTCAAATGATATGCTCTATTGCTAGTAAGAACCGAAATTATAATAACATGGATGGTATATTTAAAAACTTAGGATTTAATATTATTGCAGAAGTTCCTGAGTATTGGTCAGATGAAAGCATAGAAAAAGGCTACAGATGTCCTATATGTAAAGAACCACCTTGTGAATGTAGCGCAGTTATATATAACCTTACTATATAGATTTGGTTGATTTCTTATATAGTAAGGATTCAGAATATTAGTCAACTTAGATGATTTATAATGCAAGGAAAAAAGCTAGTAGTTATTACCTAATATCTATAGTTAAGGAAGTGCTTCAATGATATATAGGAAATATTGTTTCTGTTATAGGTAGTAAGCAATATCTCTTTTCTGTAAGCTTGGAACTGTTGTACTTATAAATGGTAATATTATATAAATATACAAATATATGCTATACATAAAGTTAAATAATGGTGTAATTATAATGGATTAGTTAAACAGAAAAATATAAGGATAAAGTCAAATGAAGTTTGAGGAGAGTAGTAATATGGAAGAATATAAAAATATCTTATATCAAATATTTAATTATGCTAAAGCTCTAAATGAGTTGAGGAATCCTATTGTGGTAAATATTAAAAACTATCAGTGGATCAAATATTTTAAGGACTTGCCAAAACATGAAAGTATTCAATGCATGAATGTTCTTCTCAAGAATAATCAGTGTGAAGACTTAGATGACAGAAAATTTATTCTTAGAGTTAAAAAACCTCAGTTAACGGAGTGTCCTAGTCCACCAGAAGATTTAATAACATGTATAAGAGGTAACTGGAATAACCTAGATGAAAGGGTTGAATTAGTTACAGAAGATACTACTCTTATTGATATGTTTAAAGTATGGGAAGTAAAAAGAAATCAGTGGCTAGAGACTGAAAGACCTGCTCGAGAAGCCATGAAGATATTTAAAGAGTTGTATAAAATATATTCAGAATTGGATAAGGAATATGAATTTCTTGAACTGGTAATTGGAGACGGAATTTTGAAATGGACTACGAAGGAAGGAAAGGAAATTTTTCATCCAATTTTGATTCAAAATGTAGATTTAAAATTAAATCTTGATGTACCAGAATTCACTATAACTTTAAGCAGTAATGTTGCAGAATTGAACACTGTTCTATTGAGAGGAATTAATGATATAGATGCTGAAGCTTTATCAGCTTGTATTAAGTATATGGAGGAAAATCATTATTCTATAATAGATGGAGAAAGCGTTGATATTCTGCTGGAAAGAATTTGTCATACCCTATCTGCAGATGGTTACTTTACTAAAGAAATTGATGATGAAGTTAATAATCATGAATTAGCAATTATTAGAGCACCTTTACTTTTTATAAGAAAAAAGGATACAGGCTTTAGCATAGCAATAGAATCAATTTTAAATGATATCAACTACAACAATAATATACCTAAATTCCTAAAGTGCATAGCAGGATTAAATGAAGAAGTAGCTCTTGATAAGCTCGATATTCAAGATGATGCAGAATTGGCTTTAAGTATAGCTGATGAAGATATATTGTATGCAAAACCTGCTAATGCAGAGCAAATATTAGTGGCCAAGCTTTTAGAGCATAGAGATGCTGTTCTTGTTCAAGGACCTCCTGGAACGGGAAAAACCCATACTATAGCGAATTTAACTGGACATTTGCTGTCACAGGGAAAAAGTGTTCTTATAACAAGTTATAGAGAAAAAGCTCTAAAGGTATTAAGAGACAAGATAGAGGAAAAATTACAGCCTCTTTGTCTTCCAGTGTTGAAGGATATTAGTAAATCATATGAGTTAGAAAAGACTATAGATGAGCTAAATGAGAGAAGAAATAATACCAATGAAGCTTTGTTGATTGAGGCGGTAAATTCTTTAGAAGAGCAGAGAAAAGGCCTTATTAATACATTAAGATCAAAAAAGGAGCAATTAAAGAAGGAAATAGAAAAGGAATATTTGCCAATAATCTTTGAGGGGGAAGAATATACTCCTATAGAAGCAGCTAGATTTGTGGCAGAAAATAGAGAAGGTAATGATTGGATACCTTCGCCGGTTCAATTAGGTAGTAGTTTATCACTTAATAATTGGGAAGTTAAGGAGCTTTATGAATCCAATGGAATCTTAACTAAGGAAGCTGAAATTGAGTGCGATTATGAATATCCAGATCCATCTCAAATAATGAACCCAGCTGAGTTTGATGAGCTTATAAAGGAGCAAAAAAATTTAAGTAGTAAGGATTTGGATTATAGAAAGGATTTATGGGAAAACCCTCGAAAGGACATAAATGAGTTAAATGAGCTACTGCTTGATATTATAAAAGCTGTGGAAGTAATTGATGAGAATAAACCATGGGTAATGGCAATTATTGAAGAGGGATACAAGTCCAATTCTATTAATAAGGAATGGGAAAAGCTTATTTACTCCATAAGGGTTCTCTATGAGCAGAGTCTGAAATTTAAGAAGTATGAGTCAGAATATAAGCCTTATGTTCATGAAAGTTTAAACAACGAGAAAACCTTAGAGACTCTTAAAGAAATGGTGACCTATGTACGTAGTAACAAGGTTATTAGTAAATTAAAACTTATCACAAAGCCTAACTGGAACAAAACCCTATCAAATATTAAAGTTAGAGATAATATACCTAGTAAATCTGATGAGTTTACTGTTCTTATGAATTTAATAGAAATAAACTTGATGAGAAAGCAAGTAGTAAATAGGTGGGATAAATTAGTAGCTTCTTTAGGAGGACCTAAGGCTTCTGATTTTGGTCCGTTACCTGAATACCAATTAATCAAATATGCAACTTTCATTGATTCAAGGTTGTCATGGTATAAGCATGATTGGAAGTTGCTAGTTACAAAGCTAGAATGGTTAGGTTTTAAGTGGGATACTTTCTTTAATGAAGATAAGGAAATGCATCAGGAATTTGCTTTGTTGAAAAATATCAAGAAGAAGGTTACAAAGGATCTAACACCAATAATACAGGCCCAGATAAATAGAATAAATTATGAGAAAAATGAAAATAAATTAAAGAGTATGGCTCTATTACTGAATGGATATAGTATAGGAACAGCAAATGAACTAATTATTTCAGCTGTAAATGAAAAAGACGCAAGTAAGTATAAAAGAGCCTACAAGCTAATTAAGAGCATGATTAAATGTCGCAATGTTAAGATCAGGAGGCAGGAATTAATCAAAAAATTATCAACTAGTGCTCCTGAATGGGCAAACTCTATTAGTGATAGATTAGGTTTACATGGAGTTACCTATGTGCCAGGTGATATAAATATGGCATGGAAGTGGAGGCAA
>DGDR01000061.1:0-1338 GCA_002385545.1 Clostridium sp. UBA3947 | reverse complement strand
AATATGGCATGGAAGTGGAGGCAATTGAATGATGAATTAGATAAAAGATCAGAGGTGAGTATAGAAAGTATTCAGGAAGAAATCAGACGATTAGAAGACTCTATTCGTAAAGTTACGGCAGATTTATTAGATAAAAAGGCCTGGTTAAAGAAAATTCAAAATATAACTTTGGAAGAAATTCAAGCTATGGAGAGCTGGAAGCTTACAATGAAAAGTATACGAACTGGTACTGGAAAGAGGATACCAGCCTTACAAGCCAAAGCTAGAGAATTAATGAGAGAATGTCAAAGCGCTGTGCCAGCCTGGATAATGTCATTAAATACAGTAGTAGAGAATTTCAATCCTCAAAGTACAAAATTTGATGTGGTAATTATAGATGAAGCGAGTCAGGCAGACATTTTAGCCCTAGCTGTTCTTTATATGGGAAAGAAAGTAGTTATAGTTGGTGATGATGAACAAGTTAGTCCCTTATCTGAAGGCAAAGAAGTAGAGGGTTACGAGGAATTAATCGATAAGTATTTAAAGGATATACCTAACCCACATTTATATACTCCAGAGCTATCAATTTATGATTTAGCTAAAACATACGGTTGTAAGCCTGTGTGTTTAAAGGAGCATTTTAGGTGTGTAGCTCCTATAATCCAGTTTAGTAATAAATTATCTTACAAGGGAAGGATTCTCCCATTGAGAGATCACAGTAATGTCAGCTGCAAACCTCCATTAATAAGCTATAAAGTAGAAACTAATGTGGCTACAGAAAGAACTAATCAGGATGAAGCAGAGGCAATAGTATCATTAATAAAATCCTGCATTTCAAAACCAGAATATAGGGATAAAAGCTTTGGAGTGATATCCTTAGCAGGAGAAGATCAAGCGAAATTAATAGAGGATATGCTTCAGGGAGCTATTGAACCAGCAGAATATGAAAGAATTAAGCTTCTCTGCGGAACACCAGCTCAATTTCAAGGTGATGAAAGAGATATTATATTTATATCCCTTGTAAAATCAGCTAAAGAAGATGAGTTATTACCTATTTTAGGATATGGTCCTCATGAATCAACTAAAAAGAGGTTTAATGTTGCTGCTAGTAGAGCTAGAGACCAGATGTGGATGGTACATTCTTTAAATCCTGATAAGAATTTACAAGAAGGGGACTTAAGGCTAGATTTGATAAGACATGCAGAAACCCCTTATGCCTTAGACAGTGAAATATACAATCAATCACAAGAAAGTTACTCATTATTAGAAACTGAAGTTATAAATAAGTTGAGAGAAAAAGGCTTCAAGGTTATTCCTCAATGGCCTGTGGGGGATTGGCACTGTCTCTTATACACATCT
>DGDR01000053.1 GCA_002385545.1 Clostridium sp. UBA3947 | reverse complement strand
AGATGTGTATAAGAGACAGCCTCTATATTATTAGTAATATTGAGAAAGAAGCTTTTTGATGAAAATAGAATAGGTTGGGGATTCAGAAGTTTAGTATTGGGCCTTCTTATCATTTCTCACTTCTCAACAGTAGCAGCAATTTATTTTGGAGATAAGGGTCAAAATTCAGCCTATGATTTATATTTTGACAGCAATTTACCTCTTCTATCAGTTAATAAGCTGGGCCTTATTACTACTATGCGATTAGACTTACAAAGACTTGCTACTGGCTGGTCACCTACTTTGAAAAATGACTTTTTAGATTTGGGGCCAATTTCCAATAACGATGACCCTTTGAAGGATAATACTGACAATCCTAAGGATAAGCCCTTAGAATATAATATTATGCCCATTGATTTCGATAAATTAATTTCTGAGGAAAATAACGAAGTAATTCAAAATATGCATAAATATTTTAAGAGTATACCTCCTAGCGAAAAAAATGAGTACACAGGTAAATATAAAGGATATAACCTTATTTTTATAACAGCAGAAGCTTTTTCAACCTATGCAGTTAGACAAGATATAACACCAACTTTATATAAAATGGTCAACGAGGGCTACAAGTTTACTAATTTTTATAATCCTCTATGGGGCGTTAGTACTTCTGACGGGGAATATGTGGCTAGTACAAGCTTACTACCTAAAAGTGGTGTATGGAGCTTCTATAAATCTGCCAACAATTATATGCCCTTTGCCATGGGTAATCAGCTAAAAAAGTTAAACTACGTTACTAACGCTTATCACAATCATACTTATAATTATTATCGCCGAGATCTTTCCCACCCAAATATGGGTTATAATTATAAGGCAGTTGGACAGGGTCTAACAGTTAAAAACACTTGGCCAGAATCAGACCTTGAAATGATGGAAAAGACTGTTCATGAATATATAGGCAATGAACCCTTCCATGCATATTATATGACCGTTAGCGGACATATGCTTTACACTTTTTCCGGTAATAGCATGGCTAGCAAGAATAGGGAATATGTGAAGGACCTTCCTTATTCAGAATCTGTCAAAGCCTACCTAGCTACTCAAATAGAATTAGACCGAGCTTTGGAATATCTGTTAAAGGAGCTAGAAAAGGCTGGTGTAGCGGAAAATACATTAATAGCTTTAAGTCCGGACCATTATCCATACGGCTTAGAGCATGACGCCCTTGAAGAATTGGCTGGACATTCAATAGAGAAAAATTTTGAGCTCTACAAAAGCACCTTCATACTTTATACTAAAGGAATGACCCCAGAAACAATTGATAAACCTATTTCTAGCCTTGATATTATACCTACCCTATCAAACTTACTAGGTTTAGAATATGATTCAAGACTTCTCATGGGTACAGATGTCTTCTCTAACTCAGAGCCTTTAGTAATCTTTGCCAACAAGAGCTTTATCACAAGTAAAGGCCGCTACAATTCAGTTACTGGAGAATTCACTCCAAATCCAGGAGTCACCGTAGATAGCTCCTACAGAAAAAACATATCTAGCCTAGTTGACAGTAAATTCTACTTTTCTACAAAAATACTAGAAACAGATTACTACAGAAAGGTATTTAAAGAATAGCTGCCTCAACTTTCTTATACAAGCTAAAATCAAAAAGGACTTCTTGCTGGAATATCAAAAGCAAGAGGTCCTTATTTTTCGCTAAGCTTTCATAAAAACTGCATGTCCATCTTTATTGTATGTACAAAAACATCACTAATCATTATAATAAACCCTAATTTGTCCTATTAAATAGCAAATTTCAACATTCTATTTTATAAAATCTGTTGACTGCATATCATTTGAAGCAAAAATACCTTCCTCAATTCCCCAATCAGCGGATGGAAACTTGCTGTTGTTAATTTCAATTTTTATAAGCAACTCCTCCTGAAGATTTACTTCTACCGTACCAGAGTTACCCCAGCCGTCATCGTTATATGACATGACAGCTATTCCATTAACAAGCTTGCCATTCAAGTTAAGTTGGGCAAGCTTATCTATCTTACCATCCACAACTTCTACTCTTACAATTCGGATAGCCAGCTGATTTTTATCATTTAAATCATATTTATAAAATAGGTGTTCCCCATCATCAATAAGGCCAGCATCATCGGATATTAAATCTGAATTTACACTAGGTATTTGAATTTTTATATTTCCTGTAGCCTTATTTCCCAACAACTTAATAACTGATTTACCTGCTGGTAGTAGGATTTTCTTTGAACCGTCCCCTTTATTTTTAACCAGCTCAGTAACATTTCCTTCGGGATCTACTATGACTACCTTTGCACTACCATTTGTAAATTGCGCATTATACAGTATGGTAGTTTCTTCAACTCCCTTAGAGTATACATGCATTAAATTCTTATTCCCATTAAACTCTGTGTAGCTCTCATCAATACCATTATAAATAACCTTCCTAGAGCTACTTGATGCTACATAGTCCTCCGCAAGATTTTTTATCAGCTTGGCATCAATGGTAGTATAGTCCTTAATTCCATTGTCTTTTTTGGAGCATCCAAGAAGGCTTAAAGACAAAGCAACTGCAAAACCTATTCTTAATATGTTATACTTTCTCATAATCTGTTCATCCTCATTTTATAAAATTTCATTATAAAAATTTCGTTATGAAAATTTCACCATACACTACTTCAAAAACAACTAATCAACTCTATTCTACATCATTTTTCGACTAAAATAAATAAGCTTATAGATTAATAATATAAAAAGACCTTTGGAATAAATATTAAGCTTCATATAAGCTATAAATAATATACTTTCAACCCTTTAAATATGGTAATATTTGTTATATAATATATTAGATTCCATTTTATAGTTTGCTTATATATCTCATAAGTATAAAAATTTAATCCTTTTGAGCTAATATAAGTTAAACTCGGTTAATGGAATGGGCACATTAATTGAACCCATAATTATGCTATTGTTTATTCGGAGGATACAAAAGTGGTGTTTTTACAGCTTGCTATTTTATCTCATTGTTTAACAGACTTTATTTTTCAAAGCAATCTTGTAACAACTCAAAGAAAAAGTCGTAAATTAATGCAAAGACTAAAGGCTAACCTTTTACACTCATTAAATGTGGTTATTTTCCTATTTCTTATATTAATTTTATGGTACAAGCCTTCCACAGTTCTGCCCTTTAGTTTTTGTATAGGCTTAACCCATTTTCTTATAGATTTCACTAAAAGCTCTCTATCTGTGAATGAAATGATTTCTCCAGATGCCTTCATTAGAAAGAAAAAGAGTGGAAGCTACCTTAAGCAAATATACTTGACCTTTATGACTAGATGGAAGGAAACTTTGCTTTTCATCACCGATCAGATTCTTCATTTTTCTACAATATTATTGTTTTACTATCATTTTGATATCCAAAGAGGAGGCCTTTTGCAGCTTATCACTCATTCTACTAAGGCTAAGTTTGAAATATCACTATTATTGTTGAACCGTCCCTCTATTATCAGCATCTTAAATTACTTAATTGTATATACCCTTACATGCTTCGGAGGCAGATACGCCATAAATTGCATAATTAACGCTTTGAGGCTAACTTCTAGAGCTACTTGGACAGAAGAAGGTAGTACCAGAATTATTGAACCGTCCCCAATATCCAGCGATTATATAGGCATCTTTGAAAGATTTATCATTCTTACCTTGGTAATAAACGAAGCCTATTCTGCTATAAGTTTTGTATTTACTGCTAAATCCTTGGCTAGATTTAGGGAGTTAGATAATAGGGATTTTGTAGAATATTATTTGATTGGAACCTTAATGAGCACAGTATTAGGAATTGGAGGAGGACTTCTGTTAAAATTTTTAAATCCATATTAAGATTTTTTCATTCTTAATAGTTTTTCAATCAGTAAATATTTTTAAATTACTTAAAGTATAATTGCTTATAATACAATTATTTAAAGTAAAATCCTTTGGAGTAAAATTGCTTGAAATATAATTTTTCAGGATTTGTAAGCACTTATTTGTAACTTTTCTATATGATAGTATTAAAAGACATAATATTAAAAGATGTGAACGCCAGCTTTTATGATATACACGTTAAGTTTTACAACTAAACACAGATGATGTTTATGTTTAAATATAAACATCTAATGTGAACTCTTGTTTTGACTATTCGTCTATGTAACAAGAAGACTTTTTAAGTACTATATGTTTTATTTACTTCAAGTTTCCAACGTTTTAAGCTTTCATTGTTTTAAGGTTTTCCATGACTTTTATCGAGGTGTTATAGTTGGAATATATGACTATCATATGTGATTTGAAAAGGTCTAGAAAGCTTATTAATCGTGAAAAAATTCAGTATAGGCTTATTGATATGCTGAAGGCTGCTAATATTTTATTTTCTCATAGTATAGTGGCGCCCTTTATTATTACCATAGGAGATGAGTGGGAAGGTCTCCTTAGGTATAATAGTGATTATAGTAGGATACTGCAGTTTTTTCATAGGCAACTGGGTGAAATAGATTTTTATTGTGGTATTGGTATAGGGCCTGTATCTATAAGGAATTTTGAATTAACGGTAAATCAGTTGGATGGCCCCTCCTTTTATTTAGCTAGAGAGGCTATAAAACAGGCTAAGAGGTTTAATAAGGCTTTAGTTATAAAGCGTGCTTAAAGTTATATCTCTTCTGCGTTTCTTTTTATTTCTAACAGCAGTAAATTGATGAGACCTTCAATTACTTCCTGATTTCTTTGTATAGTGAAGTATTCGGCGCTATTTAGCTTCTGACTTATGCCTCCGATGGTTTCGGTGAATCTATCCTTGTTGGCTTCCACTACCTTTCTATAGGACTTTAATTTTTGGTATTCTGTATAGATTATCTTTTGCTTTTTGGTTAGCTTGCCAGTTAGGATTTCATTGTTTTCTATTAGGGTATTTATTACGTCCTCTAGGTGAACTGTAGGGGTTACCTCTATATCTGCGGCTACCTCGCTAAATTCTAGATTGTTGGTTTCTTGGTAGAGACTTAATCTGCTTTGCTTTTCCTGGAGAACTTCCCTGGCTATGGACTTTAGATAGACTCTATTTAGCTTACTTTGAATGTGTGAATTTCTCTTTTTGGAACCTTCTTTTGCAATTTCAATGGCCTCTCTGGCCATGTAGAAGCAGGATCCATCCATTTTTCTTGTGTCCTCGTATATATTGGTTTTAAGTTCTCCTATGCCTATACCAGCATAAATGCTGATGTCATCCTGCCATAGAAGCTTTTGAAAATCATGGACAATTCTATAACACTTGTGAGGTTTATCGGTTATAAGCTGCCACTCGTCTCCTAGGGTGAAGCATATATCTGAAACTATATCATGGGAATATAAATCTTTCACAAGCTTAAAATAATTATTTAGTTTTTCTTGTATAGCATCCCTATTAAGGATTTTTCGAGATTGTACTATATCTATTGTTATCACACCATATAGCTTCAAATTTTTACTCTCCTTATGTAAAAGTTTTTTTATCTAACTCATATTATACCAA
>DGDR01000196.1:9490-18982 GCA_002385545.1 Clostridium sp. UBA3947 | reverse complement strand
TAAAAAACTTTGACAGTACCAGTTGTTATTAGGGGGGAAAGGGATGAAAACTAAGAGGGGAAGGCAGTCCATTATACTAACCTTTGTGTTAATGCTATTGTTTAGTAGCTTTAAGGTGATTTCTGTAGCATCTGTTGAAAAATTGGACAAAGCTCTTAATGATAGCTATATTGCTAATGGTGCTGTTGAGGTAAAGAGCGCAAGGGCTGATAATGGTATTGTTGGAGCTAATGCTGCTAAACCGTTTATGGTGATAGGCCTATTGACATGGCCAATGAAGCTGATACTTATGGCGCTACTGTCATTGCGAATACAATTAACACAGCTGATGGAGCCAACATTATCAGTGGCGGTGGCACCGTCAATGGATCAGATAATATAAGTGCCGATGACATAGCTAATGGAGTAAGCATCGCCAGCGCCGATTACACCGCAAACGCAGCTAACACCGAAATAGTAACTAACACAGCCAATAGAGCCAACACTGTCATTGCACGCACCGCTAACGACACTAAGGCCGCAAATGCCATTCATAGCATCAACTCAACCAACACCACCGAATCGGCCAATACTGATGTTGCCGAAAATGCCACCAACGCTGCAAATGCCCCCAACGCTGCAAATGCCCCCAATGGCGAAAAATCCACCAACGCCATCAATACCACTCAACTACCATCCCCAGTTATTCTTCAGGATCCTACAGAAATATATACTGAAGGTGGATATATACCTTCGCCAGTAAAAGTAGAAAAAGCAATCTATCCCTTTGAGGGAAATCTATATAAGAGTTCAATCTTGCCAAAACAGTATGATCTCCGGGATTACGGATATGTTACTCCTGTTAGAAATCAGGGCAGCTTAGGTACATGCTGGACTTTTTCCACTTATGGATCTTTAGAAAGCACAGTTAAGAGGCTCGGTGGAGAGGAATATGATTTTTCAGAGATACATATGGCGGTTTATAATGGTGTCACTAAACCAAATGAAGGGGGCAACAATTATATTGCCTCTGCCTATCTTGTATCTGGTAAAGGGCCTATTTTGGAAACTCAGGATCCCTATCCTAATCCACCTAAGGCTGAAAATATTATTGTTAGAGAGGGCTTGGAAGCGCAATATAGGGTACAAGATATTATATTTTTACCTGCTAGGGCTAATTCTTTGGATAATGACGAAATAAAAAATGCCATTATGACTTATGGTGCAGTTTCATCTTCCTATTATGATAATGCCAATTATTATATAAAGAAGGGACAAACTATATATTACAATGGATATATTAAAAGCGCCAATCATGCAATAACTCTGGTGGGGTGGGATGATAATTTTTCAAGATATAATTTTCTAAATCCACCGCCTGGAGATGGGGCATTTTTAGTGAAAAACAGCTGGGGAGACTCTTGGGGGGCTAATGGTTATTTTTATATATCTTACTATGATGTTTCACTAGGATATGATACAAATGTGGTTTATAATGGTATAGAAAGAGCAGATAAATATGATGCGATGCATAGTTAATATGATAAACCCTTGTATTCCTATTATAAGGCGGCAGATTATGAGTATGCAGGAAATAGATTTAAAGCGGAAAAGCAAGAATATATATCTGCTGTAGGGTTTTATACTTTTGCACAAAACTTATCCTATGAGATTTGGATATATAAAATTGCAGCATCCCAAGTGAGCACGCCAAAGACTAGGGTTGCTTCTGGGATTTTGCCCCAAGGGGGATATCATACAATCGAGCTTCCAAGCGCAATTGGTGTATCACCAGGAGAAGAATATATGGTATGGGTTAAGCTTTCAGGCAACTTTTATTATGGTCATCCAGATAAGAGCTTAGCTTTAAATAAAAGTTATTTAGTAGCTGGGGGGAAAATATATAATTCGGAAATATTATTTGGAATTAATGTTTATGTAAATCAAGTTGATTATAATAATTATCTAATAATAAATTCGGAGCAGCCTGTAAATGGAGAGCTATCCCCTGAAGATAGCATAATAAGTTTTAATGATTATATTTCAAAGGACCAAGGTTTTAGTAAAATAAGCCTTAAAGATGAAAAAGGTAATGAGCTTGAAAAGTCTATTATTATAAATGGAAAAGACTTAATTATCAAGGAGTTACCTGAAAATCATATCAACGGTAAGTTAGTATTGCTTATTCCTAAAGATACGCTTAAGAGTACCAAGGGACAAAATATGTACAAGGATTATGAGAGACAGTTTTATGTATATGTACAAGCTTCTGCTGAGGTGCAATTTAAGGACCCAATATTGGAGGAGATAATTAGGAGTAAGTTAAACAAGCCTACTGGAGTCATTGCCGCAGGGGATATGAGAACCTTAATTCGTTTAGATGCTAGTTATTGTGGAATAACCAATTTAAGTGGGTTAGAATATGCAGTAAAGCTTCAATATTTAAGCTTAAATGATAATAAAATTATAAGCTTAAAGCTATTAAGCTGCTTATATGAATTGTCGACGCTAAATATTCAAAATAATTACATTAAAGATATATCTCCTTTAAGGAATCTAACTAACTTAACTAATTTAAATATCATGGGAAATGCTATTCAGGATACATGGCCCTTGGAAAATTTAAAAGCTTTGAAGTCATTAAATGTTTCAAATAATCGTATATCAGATATATATCCTTTACATGGCCTAAGGAATTTAACTAAGCTAGATGTATCTGCCAATTATATAAAGGACATATATCCCTTAAAAATAATAGCTGAAACCAATAATACCAATTTGGATCTTAACCTTGCTGAGAATAGCATAGATTTTTCCGACGGTTCAGAAGCCAGTGCTATTCTTGATATACTTAAGGAGCTGTCGGTAAAAGTTTCTGGCAGCAATAGACAATATACTAACTTTAGAGCAACGGCATTAAATAATGTTAATTTATTCTATAGCTATTACAGCGCCGAAATAAGTCCAGGAGAAAAGCTAGTATTAGAGTTTAATGAGCCTATTTCATTATCAGAGAATGCTGCTAGTTTAATATCTTTATGTCAAAATGATATAAAAATAAATATTAATCTTCTGAGCATTTCTAATAAACTTATTATTACACCTTTAGATATAATAAATAGCTATAGCTTTGTGGACTTGGTAATTGGACAAGGTGCCCTAATATCAAACGCTGGAGCCGAAAATATGAAGGAAGTGTATTTGATTTATGTGAGAAATGGGCTGTATGGAGATGTAGATAACAATAAAGTAATAGACGCCATGGATTTAGCAGCTATAGCCCAAAGCTACAATGAAAGCTTAGAGAATTGTGTCACTTGGAATGAGAGAATGGATATTAATAGGGACGGAGTTATTGACATTTACGATTTGACCATATTTACTAGCTATATATGATGATTTACTAAAGCAAACAATTAATGAGGACCATTTTATACTACACACTATGACTAATGGATTCAAATACTGAATGAGAACTATGAGGAGGAGCAATGAAAAAGTTAATTGGTATACTAACAGTGTTGTTTATAGTGCTAATAGGGATACCTGTGAAGGCAGCAGCGGAAATGAAGCTATCGGCAAAGGTATCTGGAGCATTGGAGCCAGGAGCCGAGGTGGAAATATCCATTTATGCTAGCAATGTTAAGTCCTTATATTCAGGAGACATACAATTTAGAATTGATGACAGTGTCTTAAAGATTACTGGTATAGAAAAAGGAAGCCTTCTAAATAAAAAGGAGATAGGATTTTTTGAGCAGAAGACTTTGCCAGAGGATAACAAAGTGGCAAAGAATATAGCAAGGTATATATTTACTGCTTTGGGTAAGAATGATGGCTATTCTGGCGAAGGTACTTTGGTAATATTTAAGGCTAAGGTTTTGAAGAAAACAGATTTATATATTAATGCCAAAGCACTGGAAAAGAGTTTATCTAATAATTATAATATGAAAATCGACCTTGTAAGCACTGATATTAAATTTATGACCTATGAATTTACCCCTTATGGTAAGGTAAGTTCAATTACGAAGCCAACACCTAATGAATCAGGTGGCAGCAAGGATGCTCCCGTAGTTCAGCAGCCAAGTAATCCGAAGGGCAATACCGAAACTGGCTCCACTGGCGGTAAATCTGAAGGTGGTAATGGGACCACAGACCCATCAGGAGGCATCAGCGACCCAAATGCTGGTCAAGGGGGCAGTGTTGGCTCAGGAAGCACAAATGGGCAAAGTGAAACCGGTGCTGACGACAATCCTTCAAAAGAGCCTGTAGACGGAACTAATGGCCAAAATAATAGTGCTGATGAAAATGATAAACCGGTGGGAAATACTACTGACGATGAAACACCAAATAATGACAAAGAGACTGAAGAAAATAAATCTGGAAATAATAATAAGGATAAGAAACCTAGTAAGACAGCTGAGAACAGTAAAGATAAGGATACTAAATCTGATAATGATAAATTAAAAAAGGATAATGACGGTTTTAAAATAATAGGCCTGCTATTAATTATTTTAGCTGTAGTAGGAGCGGCGGTGGCCTTGTGGTATTTCCAGCTTCGACATAGGTTTAAAAGGTAGTTTATCGCTTTCAGTATAATGGCAGGTATAGAGCTTGAAATTTATTAGTTAGCTATAATTCGAGGCAGTTGCTGGTAAATTTGATGGTATCCGCAGGTATATTTGGGAGCCTACACAGGCCATTTGAGAGTGCCTGCAGGTTAATTTGGAAGCGTCCGCAGATTAGTTTGGGGTCATTCGCAGGTAAATTTGAGGATATTTGCAGGTTAATTTAAGGGCAGCTGCAGGTTAATTTGAGAGAGTCCGCAGATTAATTTAATGGCATTCGCAGGTAAATTTGAGGGTATATGCAGGTAAATTCAAGGGCACCTGCAGGTTAATTTGGGGACGTCTGCAGGTAAAATTGAGAGCATTCGCAGGTATATTTCAGAGCGTCCACAGGCAACTGAGAGTGCCTGCAGGTTAATTTTAGGGCATTTGCAAGTTAATTTTAGAGCATCCGCAGATTTGTGTAAGGAATTCTGTGGGTGCTCTTTTTATGTGTAAGTTAATATATAAGTATTCTAGCTTCCTAATATTTGGCTATGATTTTGCTATTTCAGGGTCTTTGATACAATCCATAACTTCTTTTAAAAACAGGACATATAGTGAATCATCTTTATGATAGCAGGTTCAAGATGTCTGATATCTCAGTTATCACCACTGATTTTTCAAAGCATGGCAGACTTTTTATTCTATATATTGACATAAATTCACAAACTGTGAGATAATTTACTATATAACGTAAGGATGTAGCATTTTGTCGATGAACCGCTCAGCACCATAAATGTGGTGTTAGTTGATGCTCACCTTTATGTAGCATACTATCGACGACATCGATTATAGTATATCTCAAAACTTACTATGTAATCTTGTATTAATATAGTAAGGATTACAAAGTTAAATTTATTCATAAGCATTCCCACAGACTCTACCAATGTACCATTAGTTATAAGGAGGATTATTGATGAAAATATCTAAAAGAAGTTATAAGGGTGGCATCATATTATCTGGTTCTATATTGGTAATCATAGCTTGTATAATTGTTGTACTTGTTAAAATTGGATCTACTGGACAAAAGCACAAGGGTTCTACTAGTAACCATAGTGACTATTCAAATAAGTATGTGGAAACTAAAGCTGCACTTGAAAAAAGCAATCGTAAGGCTGAGGGGCTAACAAGACAGGAAAAAATAGAAAATGGTGAGATTTCAAATAATCATAGAAGAATTACCTTAGATGAAGCAAAGAAAATTGCATCTGAGGGAAAGAACTTAAAGGATATCCAAGAAGCAATGAACGATATTCATGCTGCTCCAGACTTTATAGGGGGCAGTGGAGTTTCGCTAGTTGAATATTGGTTGGATTCTGATGTAATTGAAAGGATAATATTTATTATAGAACAGAATGATATATATTATTCGAAAAGGAGTGTTACCGGAAAGGTAGTGAAGAGTGAAATGCTGTTTTAAAGAATTGCCCCAGGGGCGTGCGGTTTATCCCCTAAACAGGCGCTTTTGCTGGAATAATAGCAAAAAGCGTCTTTTTTTATATAAGAGTGATGAAATTAATGATATAATAAATAGTAAATATATGTAGAAAGTGAATAAATATATAATTCGGAATTTGTAGAAAAATACTTGGGCTGCAAACTATCAAGGCTAATATATTTCCATTAGCAGTAAAGATTCTTGAGGATCAAGCCCAGGAGATATCAAATTAGAAGCTAGGTATAAATGATAGTAAATCCAGAGATATTTGAGGACAGAAAGAAAATTGAAATTTGAAGAAGGGTTAAAAGCTATACTCTGGGTATGTTTACTTTCAACTCAAGGAATATGTAGTTTACCTAGCTGCGTAAAAAGGAGGATGGGGGATTGAAAAAACTGAGGAACATTAGTTTATTGCTGACTCTTGTTATTTTCTTGAGTAACTTCAATTTGATTCCAGTAAAGGCTACAGAGAATTTGGATAAGCTTACTGTTAGCCAAGAAAGTATTGGTGAAGTGACAGCAGTAACACCTGTAACTTTGCAGGATCCAAGTGAGCTTAGCATTAAAGGAGGCTATATACCTACAGCTATCAAGGTTAAGAAGTCTTCTTATCCTTTTAATAAGGGACTTTTCAAAGCCACCGTATTACCAGAAAAGTATGATTTAAGAAGTTTTGATTATGTTACCCCAGTAAGAAATCAGGGATCAATAGGTGCCTGCTGGACTTTCTCAACCTATGGGTCTTTAGAGAGTACTATAAAGAAGGCCTCTAGTAATGCGTATGATTTTTCTGAGATACACATGGCTGTATATAATGGGGAAACTGGGCCTAATGATGGTGGTAACAATCATATTGCCACTGCCTATCTTGTATCTGGTAAAGGTCCAATCCTAGAAAGTGAGGCGCCTTATCCAAATCCACCTACAGTGGATAATATAAATGTTAGAGATGATCTCAAGCCTCAATACAGGGTTAAGGACATTATATTTTTGCCATCTAGAGAGAATGCTTTAGATAATGAAGAGATAAAGAATGCTATTATTACTTATGGTGCTGTATCTTCATCTTATTATGATAATAGTGCATATTACAATTATGGTGGACAAACTTCCTATTATAATAACTCCACTAAAATAGCTAATCATGCCATAACCATCGTTTGATGGGACGATAACTATTCTAAAAACAATTTTAAAATTAAACCACCAGGAGATGGGGCCTTTCTTATAAAAAATAGCTGGGGAGATTGGTGGGGCGATGATGGCTACTTTTATATATCCTATTACGATGTGTCTTTAGGCTATGATAGCAATGCTGTTTTCTATGATATTGAAAACATGGATACATATAAAAATATGTACAGCATCACTGATAAGGGACCTTATGGATATTATCCTGTACAAGAAGCTATTACAGCTGCTGGTAACAGATTTGTCGCAAAGGAAAACGAATATATTACAGCGGTAGGATTCTATACCTTTGCACAAAATATATCTTATGAAGTGTGGATTGAAAAAAATGTATCTAGCAGTAATCCTCAATCCCAAATAAAGGTTGCTTCTGGCACATTACCACAAGGCGGATACCACACAATAAAGATTGAAAATCCTGTACAATTATCTGCAGGAGAGGAGTTTATAGTATGGTTAAAACTATCTGGTGATGCCTATTATGGTGAAAGTGACAGCAGCTTGGCATTGGGAACGAGCTATCTTAAAATAAACAGCGGGTATACGCAGAACTCATCAGTGGCATTAGCTATAAATGCTTATACTGATTATATGGATTATAGTAAGCATTTATCTATAAGCTCAGTATCTCCAGCCAATGATGAAATTGATCCTAATGAGTCCATCACCATAACCTTTGACGATAATATCTCAAAAGGTAGCGATTACAGCAAAATAAGCCTTAAGGATGAAAATGGTGTTGAAGTTCAAAAATCTATAACCATCAGTGGTAAAAACTTGATTATAAAAGAAGTGCCAGAGAATCATTTGTATGGCAGGTTGAAACTATATGTACCTAAAGCAGCAGTTAAAAATTCAAAGGGTGAATATATGTATAATGATTTTTCGAAGGAATACATTGTTTACCCTGCAGCTAATACTGTAGTAACCTTTAAGGATGCAGCTTTAGAAAATGCAGTAAGGAATCGATTGAACAAGTATTCAGGTAACATTACTGCTGGGGATATGAGAAGTTTAGAGACTCTAAACTTATATTCTAAAGGTGTAACTAATCTAAGTGGTTTAGAATATGCCGTGAAGCTAAAGAGTCTAGACATAGGCTATAACAACATTATCAGTATAAAACCTTTAAGTACCTTAACTGCTTTGGAAAGATTAAACATGGAAATGAATTTAATTAAGGACATTAGTCCTTTAAGTAATTTGAAAAATTTAAAGGATTTAAATATCAGATATAATAATATAAGAGATATATCTAGTTTAAGTAATCTAACATCTTTAGAGGTATTGGATATGTCTTATAATTTAATTACTAATATTACGCCTTTAGAAAAGTTGCATAATTTATACGAAATTGATATTACTGATAACCTCGTTAAAGATATAAGCCCTCTAAAGAAATTGGCAGAAAGTAAAACCAATGAAAATATTTCTATAAATTTGCGTAGTAATTTTATAGACTTTTCACAAGGCTCTACAGCTAGATCCATCTTAGATAGTCTATCGGATATGTCGGTATCTTGCTATGGTGTAAATTATCAGTTTTATCGTATGCAAGTAGCAGCCTTGAACAATAAACACATTTCAATCTATTATTACAATGACTTTAAAGTAGGAGAAAGTATTGTAGTAGAATACAACGAACCAATAAGTCTTGCTAGCAATGCTAATAGCTTAATAATGCTAGGAGATGAATATTCGAAATTTGATATTAGTTTACGGGCTGTCGGTAATACTATAATAATTACCCCCTTAGCAATAGAACACAAATACTCAGAGTTATACTTAATAATTGAAGAAGGTGCTGTAACAAGTAAAAGCAATCCAAACATAATATGTCCAGATCAGTTCATTATAATTCCTATTAAAGATAATCTTTACGGAGATGTAGATTCCAACGGCATCGTAGATATTCTAGACTTTGCAGCCATAGCTTCTAGTTATAACAGCGTTTTGGAAACAGATCCAGGCTGGAGCTTCGAGAAGGATCTAAATAGGGACGGCGTTATAGATATGTATGACCTCTGCGCAACACCGCTGGTGATTATGGGAACGCCCCAGGGGCGCGCGGATTAGCCCGATATATGTCAAAATAGAACTGTTGCATGACTAACTGCTTAGTTGGTTGTGCAACAGTTTTTTATTGTGACGGATGTGATGTATGAAATGTGGCAATTTGCATCTGACAGTAAGTATGCGGTAGTAGCTAGCGCTACAGTAGTCAGATGGTGGTTAATTGTACTACAGTAGGTGTATGGTATTTATTTGCGCTGG
>DGDR01000196.1:6565-9229 GCA_002385545.1 Clostridium sp. UBA3947 | reverse complement strand
TTCCACCATGTTGCTTTGTTTCAAAGAAGTGTTGATACACATATCAGCACAGTGGACAAGCAACGATTGACCACTTCCAGCCACAATAGGGCCATCATAAATATTCATTTGCAGATGACTGGATTCCTATGCTTTCCAGCTATAATAACATCTATTATTCATCATTATCATTGACAGCTATTTTATCAATTTGAAAATCCCCCCGAATTTACATTCGTCAACACATTTTTAAAACAAAGCCAAATAGTAAATTAGAAGTTTGAAAGTAGAGAGTATAAGTTAAAAACTGGAATCTATCCGTTAAATACTGGAACACCTGAGTTATTTACAATCTACTAACTGTTTTCTTCCGCTAGCTGTTTATAAGTTTAAATTTTAGGCAAAGATTTAGATGGCTAGTAAATAATAGGGAGGCATGTACAAATCAAATAAAAGATTTGTGTAGTTCGCTGCCGAAATTTGCAATTCAAACTAACAGCATTACAAGGAGGAAGATTACTTTGGTTAGTAAAATTCGTGTATGGTGTCCTGGAGCTACATATCATATAACAGCAAGAGGGAATCGTAAGGAGGATATATTTAAGAGCAAGGAAGATCGGTTAATGTATTTGTCTATCATTGAGGACACTTTGAAACGCTATAAAAATAGCTATGAAATCATGTGTTACTGCTTAATGACTAATCATATTCATCTTCTTATTAAGACCCTTGATTTACATCCTTCTTACTTTATGGGGAGAACTAATTCTTTATATGCCAAATATTTTAATAATAAATATGAGTATGTAGGACATTTATTTCAGGGGAGGTATCACAGCGAGCTTATAACAAATATTACTCAGCTGCTGGTTACAAGTCAGTATATTCATTTAAATCCTGTAAGGGCAAATATTGTATCCAAGCCCGAAGAATATGAATGGAGTAGCTATAAAATGTATATAGGCTGGCAAAAGGAAAAGCTGGTTGTCACTAAGGAAATATTATCGTTTTTTAAGGATAGAAGCAGGATATCCTATCGGGAGTATGTAGAGGAAGGTGCCCCAGGGGCGCGCGATATATGTCAAAATGAATAAGATAGTTGCGCTTTGTAAATATCTAGCAACAGGCCGCTTAATATATGCAATTAAATAGAAAATTGATACTGCAAGGAACTTATATGATGAAAAGAATATTAGTCATAATAAGCATTATTTGCTTATTGACTGCTAGATGCTCAGCAAAAAATATCGGAAGAGGCCATCTAATGCAAAAATCAATATAGTGAAGTTTAATTTATGGTAAGTAGCTTGCAGAGAAGGAGACTATTTCGTTTCAATGAGGATGGCATCTAGCCTGGTAAAAAGATTAAGAACGATTTATCAAATAATTAATATAAGGGCAAGCTAACATTTTTAAACGGAAAAGATGTCATGAAGGATTTAATAATAAAAGAGGCGATTAGCAGATTAAAGTATATAAAAAATAAAAAGTAATATATACATTAAAAATGCACATGGATACATTATTTTCAGAAGGCATGATAGAAGTGATAGGTTTGATAAAAATACATATTATTGGGTGTATATTATAATGACTTCTGAGGATACTGTTAGAGTTACAAGGGATGAAGCAGCTGGTGTGTCTGAGATACAAAAGATATAAAATTAGGTGTATCAAATCAGATTCACTTAATTTGATTTATAAATAAAAAGTCTATGATTGTTGACTTTTATAAGCTCTAAGGGTATACAGTTAGCATCAATTATGATCAATTGAAGAAAGTTGACAGATAAAGAATTTTGAAATACAATGGTAAATATTATATGTAATGAAATATTATTACATATGATATATAAATTAGAATAAAAATAGGGGGATTCAAAATGAAGGTGGAAAAGTATTTAAAGCAGCTATTAATATTATCATTAACAGTGGTAATGCTTATGGGTACAATAGGCTGTAGTAAGGCAAAAAATGAGGAGGTAAATAAGTACTCAAAGACACAATTTACTAATGCTTTAAAGGAAATCGTAGAACTTAGCAGCAAAGCGCAAAGTGGAAGCTTAGAGGATGATAGTGAAAATTACAGTGAAGAAAAGTATGGTAAGTTTGCAGAACTAATAGAAACAGAAAAGCAATATTATATATCTTTAGTGAAGCAAATGAAATCTTTTGAAGAAGAAGCAAAAGATTTAGCCATAGAAGAAATAAACTTTGAGGATCCTTCATCTACTGAAGATATTAAAGAAGCTGCAGATTCTCTAGATAAATCTATTGAAGTGTATTTAGATAATATCAAAAAGTTGACAGATAATAATATAAAAGAAATTGAAGCTTTAGATATTCCAAAGGACTATAAGGAAATTTACCTTGAGGCTAAAAAGGATATTAGCAAGGCTCTTGATAAATATATAGGGAAAATAAATACTTCTTCTAAAAAATTAACTGATGGTTTAAGGGAAATGGCAGATATTTTGGATAAGAGTTTCAAGGAAAAGGATTTAGAAAAAATAAATGAGTATATAGAAAGACTTCAAAAAATTGCAATGGAAATGCAAACTACAGCAACAGAAGTTAATGATGTGGAAAAAACTTCCGTAAGGATATAGAAGAGATAAATAAAAAGCTTGAAAAGAAGGCGGAAGAGTTAAAATAATATATGCCCCAGGGGCAACCCGAAATATG
>DGDR01000196.1:0-6377 GCA_002385545.1 Clostridium sp. UBA3947 | reverse complement strand
CATATTTCGGGTTGCCCCTGGGGCGTTTCCCTACATATTATCTGATATGAAGTTCCTTTCTGGTTGCTGCTTTTCCCGGTATTCTTCCATAACCTTTTTGCTTACCCGCTCAATTTCCTCCTTTAACTCTCTGGCGGATATAATTGATGCACCTTTGCTCCTGATGATAACCTGCTCCAGATTGTCAGAGGTTGCCACAGTAATTTCATAGGTAACTTGATTATTGTGGACAAACTTTTCGATATACTGGTCGGCTGTTTCTGCTTCCTTGGTGTAGACTATATGAATGTCGTTATAATCAAAAATTTCTGTTCCGTGGCCTTGCACTCGATAGGCATCAAAAACTACGATAATATTAATATTAGCTAGGCTTTTATAATAACTTAAGACATCCAGTAGCTTTCCGCGGGCTGCGTCTGGGTTGATATCCATCAATTCCTTAAGATCCTGCCAAGCGAATATGATATTATAGCCATCTACAAGGAGATAAGGCTCCTTAGGTTTAGCTGTACTATGGCTACTGCTTTTGGAAGCATAATAATCTATAACAGCACTTTTTCGTTTTTTCCAAGAAGATTTTTCACCTTGATTGGCGTAATAGGTTTTATTTAAAATTGCCTCTATTTCCTCCAAGTCTATGGAGTCGCTTGTTATTATCGATGGAGTTTTTATCTGTCTCTCAGTGTTTTTCTGAGAATCTTTCTGTAGACAGCTTTCTATATGCATGTAATTTTTTACTTGATCCCAGCTTACATAGAAGCCTGCACCATGGGCACAAAAGATTGAGCCAGTAGGGTTTGCTAAATCGCTTTCTGAATCATAGCCAATGCTGCTTATTACTTCTTCTGCATTATGACAAGGCTCATAGCCTTTTAAGTTGCAGAACAATTTTCCTAGTCCTCTTGTGTAGGCAATTACTTCCCGCTGATAATTTTTCATGTTTATAACAGGAGCGCTTCCCGTTAGAATTGCCATATCGCCATTAGTTTCTGAAAGCTCGCAGCTACCATGCATTCTTTCGATATCCATCATAGCGCGACCTACCATTTTTTCTGGTAGCTCCAGCTGGAACTCATAATAAGGTTCTAGCAGAATAGATTTTGCCTGCTTTAACCCGTGGCGGACAGCGCGATAGGTAGCTTCTCTAAAATCTCCACCTTCAGTATGTTTCTTATGGGCCCGACCTGCCACCAAGGTTATTTTCATATCTGTAATAGGTGAGCCTGTCAGTACGCCCTTATGGGTCTTTTCCTGCAAATGGGTCATAATTAACCGCTGCCAGTTTTTATCTAACATGTCGTCACTACACTTATTTTCAAACTGCAAGCCACTGCCTATAGGGCCAGGCTCTAATATTAAATGAACCTCAGCATAATGCTTTAAAGGCTCAAAATGGCCTACACCTTCCACAACATCCGCAATAGTTTCCTTGTAGAGGATAGTCCCTGAATCAAAAGCCACCTCAACGTTAAAACGTTCCTTAATGATACTTTGCAAAATTTCAAGCTGTACTTCTCCCATAATTTTAACTTGTATTTCTTGCAGATGCTCATCCCAAAGAATATTTAGGGACGGGTCCTCGTCCTCTAGCTGCTTTAGCTTAGGCATCATCAGCTTTGGGTCACATCCTTCAGGCAATAAGATGCGGTATGATAAAACTGGCTCAAGCAAAGGAGGGGAGGTGTGACTTTCTATGCCCAAACCTTGTCCGGGATATGTTTGTGTAAGGCCTGTAACGGCGCATACAGTACCCGCAGCTACTTCACTAACAGCTTCAAATTTTTCCCCTGAATATATTCGAATTTGGTTTATCTTTTCTTCAACATAAGTGGTTTTTGAAGGGATTTCCATATTTTGGTCCCCAGGGGCACTTTCTTCAACATCTGCTAGAGAAGACTGTCCCTTGTACCCTTGAGGCCTTTGGGCTCCCTGCTGCACTTGTAACGCCTGAGCTATCTGGGGCACAACCATCCTCACCTTAAGGTTACCGCCAGTTACCTTCAAAAACGTTAGGCGGTTACCTTGGTCATCCCTAGAAATTTTAAATACCTTAGCACCGAAATCATTAGGATAAACAGGGTATTCAGCATATTTTATGAGGCCATCCATAAAGATATCCACCCCTTGCAGCTTAAGAGCTGAGCCAAAGTAGCAGGGAAAAACCTTTCTCTCTTTTATGAGCCTTGCTATATCAGATCTTTCAAGGATGCCTTTATCCAAAAAGCTTTCTAAGACAGCCTCATCCCGAACAGCTACATCATCATAGAAACTCTCACTTTCCTTTTCGCCAAACTCAATACAGCCCTGGCTAAGCTGCTTTTTTAATTGTTGCAAAAGGGTTTCCTTATTAGCAACTTCTTGATCCATCTTATTAACGAAAATGAAAGTTGGAATTTTATAAGCAGAAAGAAGGCGCCACAAAGTTTTAGTGTGTCCCTGAACTCCGTTGGCACCGTTAATTACTAAAATAGCATAATCTAAAACTTGAAGAGTTCTTTCCATTTCAGCAGAAAAATCTACGTGACCGGGAGTATCTAATAGAGTAATTTCAGTACCTTTAATATCAAAAACAGCCTGCTTAGAAAAAATGGTTATACCTCTGGCCTTTTCTAGCTCAAAGGTATCCAAAAAAGCATCCTGTTTATCCACTCTTCCCAGCTTTCGAATTTTACCACTTAAATAAAGCATGCCCTCAGATAAAGTTGTTTTACCAGCATCAACATGAGCCAGTATTCCAATCACTAATTTTTTCATAATCTATCTCAAATCCTTTACTTTTGTAATTTGATTTTTGTCTTATTAACTTATTATTTTACATCATATATCATATTTCGTATTTCACATTTTATCCTATATCGTTCCTATATCGTATATATAGATTTTAACATAAAAAGCTGGCAAAGAGTAGTCGCCCCAGGGGCGCGCGGTTTGACAGCTATTTTGTCGAATAAACCACACTACTGCCATAACCAAAAGCTTCTCAAATCTGCATATTAAATTTATAAAGAAAATACTCTGCTTTCAAAAAACCTACTATAAAAAATTACTCGCAAAAACTCTATCCAATAATTGAATCACAAAACTTACCATAATAATAAAGTTTAAAACAAGGAGGAATCATAAATGACAAACTACAAGTCTATAAAATCAAACTTTTGGCAAAGCGATTTCATCCTAGGCCTTAGTCCTGGTGAAAAATATTTTTACTTATATCTTATTACAAATTCAATGACTAATCTATGCGGAATTTATAAATTTAATTTGAAGCTAGCAGAGCTAGAGACTGGGTACAGCGCCGAGAAGATACAAAAGTACCTAATTAGCCTTGAAGAGTTGGGCAAAATTAGAATATCCAAAAGTTCTAAAGAAATAATGATAGTTAACTGGTTTAAGCATAATTTTAAAAACAGTAAATACACCAAACGAGCAATAAATAAGGAGCTTAGAGAGGTTAAGGATAAGGAATTTTTACAGCTTTTATATGTAATCTGTCAAGATAAAGGCTATCCGGTTGAGGATATATTTGATGGAATTAAGTTATCTATAATCGAAGGTGAGCATGTCAAGGCAATAATATGTGAGGATAAATCGAAAGAAAAGCAGATTGAGAAAATTGTAAATCAGAATATAGAAGAAACACAACAGAGAACAGCTGAAAGTTTAGAAGCACCCCAATTTGAAAGCATTGAAGAACCTGTGGATGATAATGAACAGCCAGAAGGAATTTGTATAGCCGCTTGGAGTTTTGGAGAGAATAGGTTCCCAAATATAGCTGAATCATGTTCTGTTAGCCAAGAGCTTACTACTAGAATAGACCCTATCAAAACAGCAGGAAACATAAAGGTTGACAATATACATAAAGGAAAATTATATGATATAGGAGTGTTGCCATCTGTTAGTAATATAAAAAAGGTAAAGGAATTACGTAGAACCATAGCTGGAAGATTAACTGACAAGGATCTTTCAAAGAATAAGTCAAATTGTTCTAGCAGTCATAAGGTTACCTACATTGAAGATAGCAGAACAGTTAACCAGTCAGTTTCTAGATTTAACTACTATCATGCCAGTGGTTAGAAAAGGGATTGGGAGTAAGATAAAAATGGGACAGGCGAAAGGTCATATAGAGACACTTGCATATGAAAGATAAATCAAATGAACTTAGCACTAAGTTATAGTTAATGCAGCCCATAAACTACATCCTAGACATGACAGATAGGCTGACAGAAAGTCACAAATAGCTATCAGTAATACTAGCGTCACACTGCATAAGAAAAAAAGACTTATACTTATTTACAAAGCAACCTAACAGCTTGCTAATCACATTCTTAGCAAGGATTATGGCAGGAGATACCATTATGTTAACTAGGGTTACTCCAAGCAGACACCATCCAACACAGTGTAACTCCAAATAGCCATCAAGTTGCTCAGAGATGTGACCATATTACTCCTGTAGCCCTCATACTGCCACAAACAGCTGTCTAGGTACCTATTGCAAGCAACGCAACTGCCTTATGCAATTACCATGAAGCCATTATACTGCTCCATGCAGCCCACATGTTGGCCTTATACTTCTACAATGCCGCTACCACGCTGCCACTATGCTATTGCAATGCCGTTACCACACTGACCACATATAGCCACCATGCAGCTACGATATAGCCAACATACAGCCACCTACAGCCACCACCATGTAGCTACCATATAGCCAACATACTGCCATATACAGTCACCATGCTACAACAATATAACCACCATGTTGATATCATATTTCCAACATACTGCCAGCAGTTGCACCGACCTAGCATACAAAGAAATAAAAGATCGATGCAACGAAGCATGCATGGCTTAAGCTTGCTGTAAAAATAAAAGTAAAATGAACCATAAGAGGTGTGATAAGTTAATAAGAGCATATATACCTATACCAACGTGAATAACTATATTGCTGCTCTTGAGCTGTTTTTCAGAAGCCTTATTCAGCCTCATGAAAATATAAAGAAGCAGAATTGCTGGTAGCAATGTTTTTAAAGCAACAGAAGCGGAGGGGATATCAATAATTTTCACTAAGAAAATATTAGCTTCTGTAAAGTAGCCAGTTTCAAGCAGCAATAAAGTGAATACTATATCCGTTACATTCAATATATATAGCAGTAGAAGTTTTTGCTTAATTGTGGGAAGACTATAGTTTTTAATGAAACGAATCATGAAGGACACCTCTCAATATAGTATATTACCATATATTGGAAGGCGTGTGGTGAAGTTTTGCCCGACAAAGTAAATCGGGTAAATGTCAAATTTTTAATTATTAAGACTGTAGTCTTTTATATTCGATGGGATGGTGTATGAATAGACTGTCAAATAAAAGATTAGATTTGCTAATTGTAGAAGTTTTTATCGGAAAAAAACTGACTTGCAGCAAAATAGTAAACTTGTCTGCTAAAATAATCGTAGTTGAGTTAGCCTAGGTTTCAAGTAGCCATAGCTACACCTATTTCAGCTGCTATAGTAATAATCTTAGATAAGTTAGCCGAAAAAGTTGACTTAAAGCAAAATAATAAACCCATTGTATTTTCATACAATGGATTTATACAATTAAATTATTTAATTGATATGCCGCTTTTTATAGCATCTATGTTGTCCTGCAAGGAATTTTTATTGTTCTTATTGTATGCAAGGGTTATGATTTGAGCAGTTTCTTTACCTGTTTCTTCATTGTGGTAAATTATATAGGTATAAGCTTCAGTGTCTACATCATTGGCGTTTTTTACTGTATAATGAGTATATATGGTGGTTAGACCAGATATTTTTGTATTTGATTTAAATTCAAGTAATTTTGATTCGCTATAGGCTGATAACATAGCTTCCTCGAAGGATTCCTCTGTCCACTCTTCTACTGGAACGTCATTAATATCTTCTACTGGAGAAATACTGATGCTAGCAGTAGAATCTTCATTTGTAGCCATCATAGCTCCATCCTTTTCAGTGAAATCCTTAAAATCATCAGGAATATCGATGGATACACCATGAATGGTTTTGTTGGTTAAAGATACCTTTTCTTCGCTACAACCTGTTACACCTAGGATTACTGTAGCAGCCATTATAAATGAAAGAAATATTTTACTTGTTTTTTTCATATCGTTGACCTCCTTATGTCTATGTATTAATAGCTTATAATAGACTTGGATCTATGTCAATATCTTAGACACAAAAAGTTGAACTTTTTATGCAGTTTTTCTAGCTAAATCTTCACATTTTTGTGGGGTTAAATATCCAATACTACTATGTATCCTTTTTCTGTTATACCAAGCTTCTATATACTCAAATATAGCAAGTCTTGCGGTTGGATTTATGTCAATATAGTCTGTCTCTTATACACATCT
>DGDR01000213.1 GCA_002385545.1 Clostridium sp. UBA3947 | reverse complement strand
AGTTTCTATTTGGGAGGAATTTTATGAATACCTTAATAGTTTATGGAACTAGATATGGGTTAACTGAAAGGTGTGCAAAGTGCCTTGCAGGTAAGCTCTCAGGAAAAATACAACTTGTAAATCTTCAGTATAAATCTGTAGATGATTTATCCCAGTATGACAGAGTTATTGTAGGTGGTTCTATATATTTTGGGAAAATGTCAAAATATATTATTCAATTTTGTGATAAAAATTATGCTGAATTACTAAAAAAAAGATTAGGTATTTTTATATGCTGCTCAAATGAAGAGAGAGTAGATAGGTATTTAGAAAAGACCTTTCCAAAGGAATTATTGAGAAGAGCTTGGGGGAAAGCTTATTTTGGTGGACTTATTAATATGGAGGAAATTAATATTTTTGATAAATTAATTTTGAAATTCGATAAACAACTAAGAAAGTCTGAGATTTTAGTTGATAATATAAAGCTGCTTGCAGATATACTAGAGGGTGATGAGCCTCCTGAAATAGTGGAAGAGATACCTAATGAAGTTGTAAGTATTAATACTTGCTTAGAAGAATTGCATGTAGAGTCAATAGCTGACAGTAATGAATTTCAAGAAACAGAAATGGAGAATATAGAACAGTAAGAAATAAATGCTTAATATGTCGAAGGAATTTGAAAACATATGAAGAATACTATAAGATGTATATTTTTATATACAAATGAAATAAATCTTGGAGGGGGACATATGAGTAAAGTTATTAAATGTTTAGTTATTGTTTACGATGACTATAATAATGTTCTTATTGCTGAAAGAGGTAAAGGAAAAAAGGATTCTCCTAAACTTTGGGGTTTGTTTGGAAGAAATCTGAGAGGAAAAGAAAATGGTGAAACTTGTGCAACTAAAGTAATAGATAAGGATTTATCCTGTACCATATTTGATTTGGCTCTATTTAAAGAATATCCAATGGAATCAGAAATTGATGGCTGTTTACAGGTTTTCACAGGTAGAATTAGAGAAATGGTATCCTTGCATAAAGAAATAAATAAAGTAAAATGGATAAGCTTTAGGGAAATTGAAAATTATGAATTTAGGGAAAATGAAAAAGAAATTATTTTGGATTTCTTTAATAGTATAAAAAAGTAAAATGGGACCACTAAGGTCCTTTTCTTTTGGATTGGTTACAAATCAACAAATTAGCATATGCAAAGTATTAATTCATAGTATATAATAATTATTAAACAACCATAAAAAATTCAAAATTCTCTGTTGAAAGGGTGAATACCTTGGAAAATAAACCATCCATAATAGAGAAAAATAAAATCAAATTAAAAAGACCAAAGCATTATAAAGTAATAATGCACAATGATGATTATACTACTATGGAGTTCGTAGTATATATATTAATGGAAGTATTTAATAAAAGCTTGAAAGAAGCTAATAGAATTATGTTAGAGGTTCATGAAAAAGGTAGGGGTATTGCAGGAGTGTATCCTTATGATATCGCAGTATCCAAGACTGCTATTGCTACTGCTGCTGCAGAGAAAGAAGGATATCCTTTCAAACTTACCGTGGAAGAGGAGTAAAGTATGAAAATAACTAAATCTGTTAATGATATTTTTTTAAGGGCCTTTCAACAGGCTAAAATTAACAAAGATGAATTTATTACACCTGAACATATACTTTATGCTTCATTGTTTCAAGAGGAATTTGTCAGCAGTGTAGAAGCCTGTGGAGGTGATGTGGAAAATCTTAAATCTAAGTTAAAGGAATATATAGAGCTATATGTTTCAAAGAAAGAAGACGGTGAGCCTACAGAAAGTGTTGGATTTAAGCAATTAATTTATAGAGCAGGCTTACAGGCGCAAAGCTGCGGAAAAAATGTAATATCATTGGATCATATAATAAATGCTATTTATACTTTAGAGGATAGTTATGCTAGCTACTATATGCAGGAAGAAGGTATCGATTTACGAGATTTACTATATGCCCTTTGTCATGATAATGATAAGAAGGAAAATGAAGAGAATATAACTCAGGGAGAAGTTGAAGAAGCTGAAGGGGATAATACATCAAAGCATTCTGATAGTTCAATATTAAAAAAATACACAATTAATTTAACAACCTTGGCAAAGGAACAGGATAAGGATCCTTTAATTGGAAGAGAAGATATTTTATATAGAACCATACAGGTACTTTGTAGAAGAACGAAAAATAATCCTATTCATGTAGGTGAACCAGGAGTAGGAAAGACAGCTATAACTATGGGTTTAGCCCGACTTATAGCAGAGGGTAAGGTTCCGAAAAAGCTTAAGGATGCAGAGATTTTTGCCATGGATTTAGGGTCTATGTTGGCAGGAACAAAGTATAGGGGAGATTTTGAAGAAAGAATAAAAAAAGTATTGGAAGCAACTAAAAAGCATCCTAATCCTATAGTATATATTGATGAAATTCACAATATAGTAGGGGCTGGAGCATTAAGTGGAGGATCTTTAGACGCTTCAAATCTTTTAAAACCATATCTAATGGAAGGAAAGCTTAGATTTATTGGCGCTACTACCTATGATGAGTATAAAAAGTATTTTTCTAAGGACAAGGCCTTAAGTAGAAGATTTCAAGTAATAGATGTAAAGGAAACTACTGTAGAAGAAACTATAGAAATATTAAAGGGTATTAAGGAAAATTATGAAAAATATCATCAAGTTCAGTATACTGAAGAAGCTATCAAAAGTGCTGTAATTCTTAGTGATAAATATATAAATGAAAGGTATCTACCAGACAAAGCTATAGATGTTATTGATGAAGCTGGATCCTATGTTGCAATAAAAAAGAGGAAGGATCAGGAGATAATAATAATAGATGAAACGGTAATAGAAGAAGTAGTGTCTCAAATGTGTAAGATACCTAAAAAAACAGTGGAGAGCAGCGAAGTAACATCTTTAAAAAATCTTGAATCAACACTTAAAGAACAGGTTTTTGGTCAAGATTTAGCTATAGAAGAAGTAGTACGCTGTATAAAAATGTCTAAGGCTGGACTTAATGAGGATAATAAACCAGTTGCATCTATGTTATTTGTTGGACCTACTGGCGTTGGAAAAACAGAGATAGCTAAAACCTTAGCTAAAGGCTTAGGAATAGAATTAGTAAGATTTGATATGAGTGAATATGTTGAAAAGCATGCTGCTTCAAAGCTAATAGGATCGCCTCCTGGCTATGTTGGATACGAAGAGGGTGGCTTATTAACGGATGCCATTAGAAAGAAACCTCATTGTGTTCTTTTATTGGATGAAATTGAAAAAGCCCATGGAGATATATTAAATGTACTTTTACAAGTTATGGATTATGCAACCCTCACAGATAATCAAGGCCGAATAGCTGATTTTAGAAATGTAATTATAATAATGACCTCAAATGCAGGAGCAAGAAATATAGGAAAAAATTTAGTAGGTTTTTGTGAAAGAGAAGTTCGTGGAGAAGCTATAATGGAGGAAGTTAAGAAAGTTTTTAGTCCAGAATTTAGGAACCGTTTAGATAAAATAGTTGTCTTTAATCATATTAATAAAGAAATGGCATATAATATAGCTAGAAAAGAGTTGAATATTTTTAAAGAAAAGTTAGCTAAAAAGAATGTGTCTATGAATTTCAGTGAAGCTTGTATTGAATATATAGCAACTAAAGGTATTTCAAAGGAATTTGGTGCAAGAGAAATTCAAAGAATAATTAATTCAGAATTGAAGCCTTTACTAATAGATGAAGTTTTATTTGGCAAGCTTCATAATGGAGGTCAATGCTCCATTAGTATAAAAGATGGTAAATTCATCTTATTGCTAGAGTAGCTTCATAAATAGTATTTTAAGAAGGAAGTATAAACTTCTGTTTAACAGAATTTATACTTCCTTTATTATTAATTTTAAAATTATGATATAATAAAGTGCAAATTATTAGGGCTATTAAGTATCTCTACAAGTTGTAGCTGCAGTTATTATGATACATTTATGGATAAAAGTTATTATCAAAGATTATAGTGTCATATCACAACATATGATTTAATCATTTGGAAAGGAGAGTATGGGTGAATAGAGTAATAATGCATGTGGATATGGATGCCTTTTTTGCTTCAGTTGAGGTGCTAGATAACCCAAGTTTAATAGGAAAGCCGGTTATTGTAGGTGGTACCTCAGCAAGAGGTGTGGTGGCAACCTGTTCCTATGAAGCAAGAGCTTATGGTGTGAAAAGTGCTATGCCTATTTATTTAGCAAAAAGAAAATGTCCAAATGGTATCTTTCTACCTACTAGATATAGGCGTTATCAAGAAATATCAAGACAAATTTTTAATATATTTTATGAGTTAACAAATTTAGTAGAGCCTTTAAGTATTGATGAAGCATACCTAGACATATCAGATATAAAACTTGCACCTAAAGCGGCTGCGCAATTTATAAAGAACAGGGTGAAGAAGGAAACTGGTCTTACACTTTCTGTTGGAATATCCTATAATAAGTTTCTTGCAAAAATTGCATCAGATTGGAATAAGCCAAATGGCCTAAAAATAATAACTGAAGAAATGATGCCCACTATTCTCTTTCCTTTACCAATAAGTAAAGTTTATGGATTAGGAAAAAAATCTACAAAAAAACTTAATGATATTGGTATCTTTACTGTAGAAGAATTGTATAAACTTCCACAAGAATTTTTAACAGAGTATTTTGGTAAGTTAGGTGTGGAGATATATGAAAGAATCAGGGGAATAGATCGAAGAGAAGTTACAGTTTATAGAGAAAGAAAATCTATTGGGAAAGAAATCACTTTACGTGTAGATACGAACAATAAATCACAACTCAAGGAATATTTGATACATTTTTCTAAAATAATCGCTCAGTCTCTGAATGAAAAAAATATGAGTTGTAATAATATTACTGTGAAAATTAAAACAGCTACTTTTGAAAACCACACTAGAAGTAAAACCTTGAATTATTATACCAATAAAGAAGAAGATATTTATAAAGAGGCATGTTTTATTCTTGATGAAATAGAATTAACTGAAAAAATAAGACTTATAGGCCTTTCTGTATCTAATCTTAAAACTAATACTATAGAGCAATTAAGTCTTTTATAAAATAAGTTAGAGGTGTGACCATGATAGAACAGTGTCAATTACTACTAAAAAAATATTTTGGTTTCTGTGAATTTCGAAAGGGACAAGAAAAGGCGGTAAGGAGTGTTTTAAGTAAAAAAGATACTTTCATCATTATGCCTACTGGTGGTGGTAAATCATTATGTTATCAAATTCCTGCCTTGCTACAAGAGGGTATTACTTTAGTAATCTCTCCTCTGATATCTTTAATGAAGGACCAAGTAGATTCTCTAAATAATGTAGGCATACCAGCTACCTTTATTAATAGTACTCTTTCTCCTGGTGAAATTGATGAAAGATTATACCGAGCCTACATAGGAGAATATAGGTTGATTTATGTATCACCAGAGAGACTTGAATCTCAAGGCTTTTGTAGCAGGTTGCTAGGGATGCATGTATCTATTATAGCGGTAGATGAGGCCCATTGTGTATCTCAATGGGGGCATGATTTCAGACCTAGCTACAGGTTTATATCAGATTTTATAAATAAGTTAGAGCGTCGTCCTGTGGTTATGGCGCTAACTGCAACGGCTACGGAGAGAGTTAAAAAGGATGTAATTAATCTTTTGGGACTAAGAAATCCTGAGATAGTTCTAACAGGCTTTGATAGAAGCAATTTAAAATTTTCCGTTGTTAATGGTGTAGATAAAAAGGGGTATATTAGTAAGTTTGTTGATGAACACAAGGGAGAGGCAGGTATTATTTATACAGCTACAAGACGAGAAGCAGAGTCCCTTTATAATTATTTTAGCGGAAAAGAAATAAAGGTAGGTCTTTATCATGCTGGTATGTCCGATGAAGAAAGAAATAAAGCTCAGGATGATTTTATATACGATGACATTGATTTGATAATTGCTACTAATGCCTTTGGAATGGGTATTGATAAATCTAACGTGAGATTTGTTATTCACTATAATATGCCAAAGAATATGGAGGCTTATTATCAGGAAGCAGGACGTGCAGGTCGAGATGGTGAGGAGAGTGAATGTATTTTGCTCTTTAGTCCAGGTGACGTTCAAACACAAAAATATTTTATAGATGCTTCAAATCTTTCAGAAGATTTGAAAGCTATTGAGTATCAAAAGCTTCAAAAGATGGTAGACTATTGCCATACTTCAAGCTGTCTAAGAAAGTTCATTTTAGAATATTTTGGGGAAGAAAGTTTAGAGGAAAAATGTAATAATTGTAGTATTTGCTGTGATAATAGACAAATACAAGATATTACTATTGAAGCTCAGAAGATAATTTCCTGTGTCTATAGAGCAAAAGAAAGATATGGTAAAAATATGATTATAGATATTTTAAAAGGTTCAAAGGGGAAAAAAATTATTGAGAACAAGTTACATGAGCTATCTACCTATGGAATTATGTCCACAGAAAAAAGAGAGACAATAAATTTAATTACTAATAAATTATGTGCAGATGGTTATTTAAAAATGACAGAGGAGCAATATCCTGTACTAAAACTCACTCCTAAATCAATAGATGTTTTAAAAAATCAAGTTAAAGTTTATATGAAGATTGATAAGATTGAAGAAAGAAATTTAACTGATAATGAGCTTTTGGAGCTTTTAAAGAATTTACGAAAAAACATATCAAATCGAGAAGGATTGCCACCATATATTGTATTTCATGACAGCACTTTGAAAGAAATTGCAAAGAAGATGCCTACAAGAAAAGAGGATTTACTAACAATAAAGGGCTGTGGTGAAAAGAAAGTGGGGCTTTATGGTCACGAGGTGTGTCAAGTAGTTATTAATTACATGGAGGCAAAAGGAATAAGAGAAAAAAATGATTCGCCTAAAGAAAATAAAGAGGAAATAATGGAGTTTTATAAGTTCAGTGAAGAAAAGGTGAAAAGTCACATAATAACATTTAACTTATATAATTCGGGCATGTCGTTAAAAGAAATTTCTGCTGAAAGAGGCTTATCATTATCTACTATAGAAAACCATATATTTCAATGCTATGAAGAGGGATTCAAGGTTAACTTAGATGACCTTATTCCTAAAAATTATGAAAATGAAATACTTGAAGCTATTGAAAAAGTAGAGCATAATGGAAAATTAAGGGCTATAAAAGAAGTCTTACCCTCAGAAATAGGATACACAGCTATAAAAGCAGTGTTATATAAGTATAGGAATGTAGGATGATATCAATTATAAGGGATGTAGAATATAAAGTTACACTATATAAAGGCAAACTGTATAATATTAATTTTATACAGGTTGCCTTTATATAGAAAGACTTTATATTATAATTGAAACTCATAGATTATCTAATTATTTTGCAAATACTTGTTTACATTTATCAAATGTTCTTCGTAGGTTTTGCTAAACACGTGTCCATCTTTACCTTTTACATAGTAGAAGAAATCATGACTTTCAGGGTACAAAGCTGCTTCTATAGCTTCTTTACGTGGAGAGGCTATAGGACCAGGAGGAATCTCCTTATATTTGTATGTATTATATTTTGAATCAATAGTTTTATGCTTATTTGTTGGAGAAAAGGATTCTTTACCAGCAGTATGGGCATAAATTAAGGTTGCATCTATTTGCAACAACATATTAGCCTTTAATCTGTTATGAATTACCCCAGAAATTCTTGGCATTTCCTCTACATTAGCTGCTTCTTTTTCGATTAAAGAAGCAATAGTGACAACTTCATTTACTGTCAAACCTAATTCCTTAGATCTGTTACGATAATTTTCATTAAAGACTTGTAAAAACTGGCCATGCAATTTGTTAATTATTTGTTCTTTACTTGAATTAAGTGGAATATAATAGGTATCAGGGTATAAATAGCCTTCTAAATCATAAATTACATCTGAAGATGGCTCGATTATAGAAGTTTTTTTAAGCTCTTCCCATTTTGTTGATAAGAGCTCTTCTTTTTTTAGCAAATTCTTTTCTTCTAATAATGAAGCTATCTGGTATAGGGTATATCCCTGTCTCT
>DGDR01000217.1 GCA_002385545.1 Clostridium sp. UBA3947 | reverse complement strand
AGATGTGTATAAGAGACAGCAACTATTTTCATCCACATTACCAATAGAAAATAAGGATACATTAAAGGCATTTAACATTGTTGTTGGTATTACTCCTGTATATTTAACTTCCTTTCCTGCTATGTTGTAGCCTGCTATAGTTCCCTGTTCTACTGCTATAGTCCAAAGGCCACCTAGTCTTCCATTAAACTCAGCTACATCTCCAGCAGCATAAATGCCCTTCTCGCTGGTTTCCAAATATTCATTAACCACTGCTCCCATATTAGTTTTTATGGAGCTATCCTTGAGAAAATCAATGTTAGCTCTAACTCCTACGGAATAAATTACAGTATCGCAAGTGAAATGTTCTCCAGAATCTATGGTGAAGCCTTCTACCTTATCCTCACCCTCGATAGTTTTCACCTGCTTGTTAATAAGTAGCTTAATACCTAGCTTCTCAATAGCCTTTTTCAAAATACTAGAAGCTCTTTCATCTAACTGTCTTGGCATAAGCCTAGGCATAGCTTCTGCAATTATTACATCCTTACCATTTTGATGAAGAATCCATGCCATTTCTAGGCCTTGAATTCCTCCACCTATATTTAGAATAGTTTTCTTATCCGATATATAAGCGTTAAGCAACTCTACATCATCTAATTTACGGACAGTATACACTCCTGTTTTATCTATTCCATTAATAGGTGGCTTAAAGTTGTGAGATCCGCTGGCTATAAGTAGCTTATCATAGGTATAGCTACTTCCATCCTCTAAGGTTATTTCTTTCTTATCAGCATCTATCTTAGTTACTGCCTTTCCAATATGAACATTAACATTGTTTTCAGCATACCAATCTATCTTCTTTAACAGAAGCTTTTCCTCTACAGTGTTTTCAAACAAGCCCTTTGTTAATCTTAACCTGTAATAAGGATAAAACCTCTCATTGCTAAACAGATATATTTCAGAGTTTTCATCAATTTCTCTAATGGATTTAATAGCACTAACTGCGGCAACTCCGCCTCCCACAATTATTATTCTATCAGCCATTTGTGACACCACCATTCAATTTAAATTACCTTCTGCTTCCAAAGGTTTATCTATATTATAAATCAACACTCTTTAATTGTTAAGCCTTTAACGCAACTATAATTTTATCCATATTAAGAAACCAATGGCATATTTTTATCCGAAAGTACAGTTAGCTTTTCTTCCCTTTCTGGCTCCTCTTCATCCTTGTAAGGCTTAATTAAAAGGTATACTGACACTAAAGCAGAAAGAATATCTGTAGCGGGGTAAGCTAACCATGCTCCTAAGGTTCCAAAGGCCTGAACAAGAACTATAACTACAGGTATGAAAGCTATTATATCCTTAAATATTGATAGTAAAAATCCTCTTTTAGCCTGGCCTATGGCTTGATAATAGTATATCAAAACATAGTATACCCCTGTTAATGGTATCAAGGCTATGCAAATTCTAAAGGCTTTTACTGCCTGTTCTAAGATTTCTTTGTCCTTTAAGAAAAAGCCTAAGATTTCTCTTGTAAATATGCCCGTAAGCATTACCAATGCTACTGAGCTTATTATAACCATCTTTATGGTAGTATAAACCGTTTCCTTAACTTTATTCATTTTCCCTGCCCCATAATTATATGCTGCAATAGGCTGCATAGCAGAGCTTATTCCAATTATTATTATAAACATAAACATGGAAACCTTAGTTACTGCTCCAATAATTGTTATAGCATTATCTCCTCCGGAAGAATATAGAAGGTTGTTTAAGATAACCGTGCCTACAGCATCGGATATTTCTACGACAAAGGTGGAAAAGCCAATAGCTAGGATACTTTTAATTATATTTTTATTAAAGGCATGGATTACTGATGATAAGCATAGCTTTATATTGTAATACTTAATTACTTCTCTAAAATGATAATAAGCAAAAGCACAAACAGTAGCTTGAGAAACAACCGTTGAAACAGCTGCACCCTTTATACCTACTTGTAATAATACTACTAATATATAATTCAATGTGATATTAACAAGAACACCAAGAGTATTGGCATATAGATTTACCTTTGTCTTACCAAAGGATATCAAAACATAACACATTACCATACCAAAACACTGAAATATACCAGACAATAAAACTATTGAACTATAGTCTTCCGTTAGAGAGTAGGTAAGATTGCTTGCCCCTAATTTATATAAAATAGGACTTCTAAACACAAATATAATGAAGGGTACCATTAGCATTGAAATAGTGGAAATGAAAAAGGAATTCATTATAGTTTTGTTAATTTCAGAAGAATTTTTTTCACCTAAATTTCTTGAAATATGAGTGGAGGTACCGATAGCTATTAGTAAACCAATAGCCGATAGGAACTTTTGTATAGGAAAGGCTATGGTAAGAGCTGCTATTGCATTTGCCCCAATATACCTACCTACAAAGACCGTATCCACCATACCATATATCTCTACCACTAACAAGGAAATAACTGCTGGCACCGCAAACCTCATTAGAAGCTGGATAGTATTTTCTTTGGAAAATATAATATTACTATTGCCCATATTTATCACCTCCTAATAGCCAAATATGGGTAGTACTTAAACCTCTTAAAATCCAAGGTTATTATACTTTCATTATAGTTATTAGGAGGTTATTTTTCATTAACTTATGAGCTCAATAAAAAGTACAATTATGCTCAGTAAATATATATGTATAAATCAAAAAAGTACAAAATGTACCTTTTTTATTGGTGCTTTTGTACCTTTTCTATCAAAATTAGCATTGCTCCATACCCCTCTATCTCAGCTTGTATATTAACAACGGCACTTTTTTTGAAATACTTGAATTCAATTTCAGGGAAGGAGGCCTTATGTAGGATTTCCTTTTCCTCCTTGCTCAACCTATTAGGCTTACCCATTTGAAGCCAATAATTAAAGGAGGAGCCTTCATTTTCATTTATTTCATAGCTAGTAACCTTGATGTTGGACTGTATATTAGTAATATTTAAGGATAGTTTCTTTGATGCAACACTCTTTAAAGCTTTTAGATTTGAATGCTCTTTTAAAGGTATTAAACTATCTAAATTATCATAAAAGTTGTAAAGGAGAATCTGAAATCCATCAGCACTCTTTGTAACAATATAACCGTTATCTTGGGCCACTAATCGGTCCCCAAGTTTGTTTAGTAAATAGTAAGCATAATAAGACGGCTTTTTTATTCCCATATCATTAACTAGACCAGGGTATCCAAAAAACACTTCATTAGTTATATTCACCTGCTTATCCAAAACATCAAAGGCCCTTAAAAACTGCAAGGAATTATTATTAAATATTATGTTGTGAATAATATAGGGAATCATATAAGCAGTATCATATATAGGATTAGTTTCTGCCATATCATTGTAGCTTTCTATATTGATTGTATCTATATCATAATATCCTTTTATTAATTCATTAATTCTTTCCTTTAAACTATCAGAAACAGAATTGCTATATTCAAACCTGATCTCTGAAAAATCCACCGATTCCAAGGCACTAAAATAGCTTAAAAAGGACTGGAATGCCTCAATAAAGTTGTCCTCAGAAAAGCCTGTAGAATCAATTACAATAAGAGGCTTAATATCAATATCATATAAAAACTCTAGCACTTCCTTATTTCTATTCCAGTTAAAAAATGATGATTCAGGAAATATAGCCATATCCGTACTGAATACATTTAATATTCTTCCATACTGGAAGCCAATCTCTCCCTGCAATTCCTCTAGAGTATCCTTATTGTCTTCAATTAAAAGATCAAAGGCATCTCCAATGGTAATAACATTTTTAAAGTCCTTATTAAAGCAACCTAGGTCATTATCTACATCTATATCAATTTTAATTAGCCTATCCTCATAGTTAAATCTATCATAGCTTTGCAAATAGCTTAATAGATAATTAATGCTATCCTTTAACTGAAGCTTTTCTACCTTTTTAAGCTTTTCAAGGTTTTCCTCGTTTACCTTATATCTCTTTCTAAACTGTAAAGGCGTACACATGTAAAAGCGCTTGAAATTTTTATTATAGTATCTAAGGTGAGAAAATCCTACTTCCTCAGAAATTTCTGATAGGGTTTTATCACTATCTAATAGCAGCTTTATAGATTCTTCCACCCTAGTCAGGTTTAATAGTTCTGTAAAGCTATAACCAGTGGCATATTTGATTTCATGGGATAAGTATCGAGGACTTAAAAACTCTTTTTCAGCAATATCCTGCAAGGTTATATTTTGATTGTAGTTATTTGCAATATATTTAGATATACTATGGTATCTTCTAAATAAGTTTATATCTTCTTTTAGCTCTTCCTTTTCATAAACTAGATAATTAAAATTGTTTATAAGATGATAAAGCAGCTCGACCAAAATTTCCTTTATATTTTCATCGTAATCCTCTTGCTTTTGAACCTTTTCACATAATATAGCTGCCAGCAAGGCCCTTAACTCCTCATATTCCTCTCCTGCCTGAGCATTTTCAGTGGAGGAATCGGTATAAAAGTACATGTTTTCAATGTCAGAATAGTATCTTTCAAAAAAGTAGGGATCAATATAAAAGATTAATACCTTATTCTCTCCCCCTTGGCCTTTCAAATGATGAACCTCATCCATATTGATAATTTCAAGTTCTCCAGCACGGATTTCATACTTAATTGAATTAATGTAGACCTCTAGCTTGCCTTCTAACACATAAATAATCTCTATGCAATTATGCCAATGAATAGGATAATCTTCTATACTAACAAAGGAAACCTCAACAGGCACCCCTACATCATAATTTATATACTCTCTTCTCAAGGCAAAGCTCCTTTCTTATGAAAAGTATCTACAAGTTTATAAGTTTTCATCCTCTGTTACTATATATATTATATCACTATTAGAACATTTGTTGGCTATGATATTGTGAGTTATTTATATTGGTGTACCTGAGATACAGAAGGCACCATGAATAGCTTTTTTACATTCTCAACCTTCAAATTACGATAATATATTTGAGTAGTCTTGCTATCAGTCCTTACTATAGCTTCTTTTCCATTGCTGGCAGTTATATTTTTAAGATAAATATCAACCTTAAAGGTTGTTCCTCCCTTTTGACGAATAAGCTTACCAAAATTATCGACCTTAAAGTTGCTTACCTTGAAAGTACAGGGCTTATTGATTTGAAAAACCTTATCATCAGCCTTGTAGGCTTCACCGCTATTAACAATCACAGTACCTTCACCCTTAACCGTAAGGGCATCCTTTCCAACATCCTCCCAAATGACGTTTTCTACTATATTATCACCATAGCAGTGAATGCCATCTGCTCCCGGTGCTGCAATTCGTACGTTTATAAGGGTTGCGCCCTTTTCCAGCTTGAATATGGGCTTTTGATTTTCTGATTGACTACCATCTCCTAAACCCTTAGCTACAATGGTTTGCCCCTTTCCATCATATACAGTATTGGTCTTCACTACAATGGTCTTTGTTATAACCTTTGTGCTTCTATCTGCCTTGGTTGGCTTAGCTGCAGTTTTAAGAAACATAGCTCCTGTGAAGAAAACTGTTGCTAAAGCAATTATTCTTTTTCTCATCAAAATATCTCTCACTCCTCTATATCATCTTAATAAATACATAAATTTTGATTTAATTAAATGAATTTTTAACCAGCATATCCTTCCCCTTTTTTACACTAAGCATATAATAAGTACGTCTATATTTTATACATGAATCAAAATTATAATTCTGCTCTTTCTCTCAAGCAATATATTAAAAGTCGAAATTGGATTTATGCAGAAATATCAATATATTCAATGAAGTTCATATATTTTGGAAGCTAAATTGCTACAACCATCCTCAACCATTGTTGCCAACCACTTGAATTTATGGTAGCCTTGAATAAAAAGGCATTTCACCTTTTTTAGGTGAGGTGTCTCCTTATTTTATTGCAAAAAATTAAAAGGAAGTGTATTTATGAATCGGAAGGTTATATCAAAGACTACCATGGAAAAAATAGTAAAGCAACTAACTGAGTTAGAGGATCAAAAATCAATAATTTTAGAAAGATACTACTCGGAACCATCTTCTAAAAGGGATAACTTTAATAAAATGATCCAAAGGTATGTAAGCTACACTGAGAATTTTTTAAAAAATGTATCGGTAGTGGATGAAGATACTTCTTCCTTACCCTTCGTTACCATAAACAGTGATGTAGAAGTTACAGATTTAGAGGAACAGGAAACCTATACCTTGCGCATTGTTTCCCCACTTATTGAAGAAAGTCCTGTAAACGTTAACTGCGTTTCTTATCTCTCTCCTGTAGGCAGCGCGCTACTATTAAAGGAGGTTAATGATGAAATCCGTATACAAGTTTCCTCTCAAGTACTTAAGTACAAGATAAATAATATTTGGATAATGGATGCTTAGCTATTCTATGGACAAACAATAAGAATCCACAAAGGTGGATATTTGAATCTAGCGTTAGATAACTGCTATTGTATATCTTAGTTATTGCTGCTATTGCACAACTAGTAAAAGCTGTTGCTTATGCAACAGCTTTTACTAGTTTAACAGTTTTTATAAGAACCACTACCTTATCGGTAACTGAAATTTACTAGGGAGTAAATTCTATTCTACAGCTATGTTGCTTTGTTTCAAAAAAGAGTTGCCGGATAAGAAGGATATTAGGACAAGCAGTAAAGAGGATTTCTATCAAAAAAACTGTTGCACAAGTAACAACTTACTTCTCGTGCAACAGGCCCAATAACTATTTTATGGTAAACCCATTATTAATAAAGGCTTCTTTTACCTTTTCTAGGTCAATTTTTTTCATTTCCGCCCCTTTTTCAATGGTCATAAAACGTCCAGCAGTATTTAGCATGGCTGGATTTGCGATGCTTTCAAAGCCCAAGTCTTTCATGATATCAATTATCTCTGGATATTCCCTGCATAGTTCATAAACGGATTTTGATAAATCTAAAATTTTTCCCATGATTTTATCCTCCCCTATAAGCCTTGCTTCCTTTATTATCAGCATATGATTTACATAATGAACTTTAGTAAGCTATAGTTTATAGGTTTAGATTATATTGAATTTCACATTTTGTATGTGATTGGAATCACAATCATATGGATTAATTAATGTTTTTTGCTTTTACATAAATATTTGCTCAAACATTCTTCTGCTATAAACTCCTATATCAGAAGGATTTAACATATTATTTTTCTCCTTAACATCCATAAAATAATCTGCTATTAACTTTTTCTCAATAATTCTATCGGTGGATGAAGATGCAGGTAATTCTCCCCGTGTAGCAAGCCAAGGAGTCTCCGCATGGGTGAATGCTTCTAGCACCTTTCCGCTATAACAGCTGAGATGTTTTATAACACTATCAATAATAGCTTTTTCAGAAACAGTTAAATTAAATTCCTCTATAACTTTTGAAGTATTTATAACTTCAAACCTATACTCTCGATATTTAAAATATATATCTCTATATACTGGCCCATGAACCCAAGCTTCACAATTTTCCGTAAAGATAAACTGGTTAACAAAAGCATAATAAAATCCCTGAACATAGTATAAAAGCTTTTGTAATGCCAGTGGTGTAATATCTTCGCATTTACTAATGATGTAATTTGCAACTATATCTATCTTTGTATTTTCAGAACTGTTGCTTACTCCTAGGAGCATTTGCACTGCATGTTTACTCTTTTCATAGGTTGATTGTGATTTCAATCTATCTCTATTATTCTCTAAAATTGAAAGAAAGAACTCTGGTTCATCATAAATCTTCTTTAAAATTTCTGAATACTGCTTAGTTGGCATATCTCCATCATAATAACGACTAAAGGTCTGTTCTCCCCAACCTAACAAAATTGACAGCGGTCTTTTTCCTATTTTATATTTTTCTGGAATCTCTCTTATCTTTTCCAAAGAAATAATATCGTTTTGCTTTCTAAATTCCTTATAAAGCTGTTCCAAATTAAAATCATTGATTTCATGTACATATACCTCCTTATTACACTCTTCACAAATTCCTATTTTTCCATTATAGTTATAAATTTCTCCCTTCAAATCAGCACTCAAAAATTTATGTTTCTCAGTATAAGACACAACTTTTCTGCAATTCTCACAGAAAGTTTCTTTTCTAACCATTTAAAAATCCTCCTTCTTAATTTTATTAAGTCACCTAAATAGGTAGGTTATTGGTTTGTTCCTTTTATGAAATGAAATGGTAACTAGTCTCTTCTTATCACCATACTCTATGATATTGAATTTAGTATAAATATCAACAAATTCTTCTTCTCCCAAAATATTAAATAAATTTATCTGAGGACAAAATACATAAAGAATTTCATGCTCATATCCAGGATTAGTATTACATAATGAATAGCAAAAATCTGCGACTTGAATACTAAGTAGAATCTTCTTCTGTTTATCAGTATTTAACCTATATTCATTGATAAACTGAATATTTTCGTTTCTGTTCTCATTTAATGAAATTATGTAACGATTAGCATTGATACAATCTTTTATTTTTTGTAGGATTACTTCAACTTCCTCTTTGCTATAATTCCGATTGTAATGCTCCGACATTGGAACAGCTCCTTTCTTTAGTACTTATTATACTATATATTATGCACTATATCAATATCATATGTATCAATTGATACATTTTGTTAATCAAGTGTATAATTTGATACACCTTTCTCCTTTCTACCTTACCTTCTTTCACTTTCTAGAATATAATAAAGTAGTACAAGCAATTTTCTTAAAATAAATAATAAATAGCTAATGGGAAAGCTACAAGCAAACTATAATAATTTAAGGAGGCCCAAAAATGTTCCGCAAAATGAGAAGATTTAAGCAGCAAGTTTCAGAAGCTGAATGCAAAAAAGTATTAACAGAAGAAAAAAGAGGTACCCTTTCAGTAATAGGCGATAACGGATATCCCTATTCCCTACCAATTAATTTTTATTATGATGAAAAAGATAATCGAATTTACTTTCATGGAGCCAAGGAAGGCCATAAGGTTGATGCAATAAAAAAATGTGACAAGGTATGCTTTACTACATGGAATCAAGGCTTCAAAAAGGAAGGCTGTTGGGAGTGGAATATAACCAGCGTTATTATTTTTGGTAGAGCAAAGCTTATTCAAAATGGTGAATTGATAGAAGATAGGCTTCGTAAAATGGCTTTCAAGTACTATCCAACGGAAGAAGAGGCAGAAAAAGAGTTAAAACTTGCTATTGATAGAGTTCAGCTTTTCGCTATTGACATTGAGCATATGACCGGTAAGTTAGTTAACGAAAAATAATATAAACCAAATCCACCTCACCTTCATATTATAAAATGTACAAAATAATATGGAGGTTACCATGAAAAAATCTCATTTTAAAAAATTATCACTTATACTTACTATACTATTCCTTTCTACCCTATTCTATGGATGTCAAAAGAGCAATTCTAACTTAATCAAGGTGCGTCTCAATGAAGTAGTTAGATCTGTCTTTTATGCCCCAATGTATGTTGCTATCAGCGAAGGCTTCTTTGAAGAGGAAGGCTTGGACATCGATCTATCAACTGGACAAGGTGCAGACAAGACAATGCAGCAGGTGTTAAGCGGCAGTGCAGATATTGGTTTCTGTGGACCAGAACAAGTAATTTATATTTACAATCAGAATAGAGAGGACCTACCAATATTATTTGCTCAGCTAACTCAAAGAGATGGCTCCTTCTTGGTTAGTAGAAAGGACGAACCAAATTTTGATTGGAAATCCTTAAAGGGTAAGACTATTATTGGTGGAAGACCTGGCGGAGTACCTGAAATGGCACTAGAACATGTGTTAAAGCAAAATGGCTTGGATCCAGATAAGGATGTGAAGCTTATAACAAATCTAGCCTTTACTGCTACTGCTGGTGCCTTTATGAGTGGAACAGGCGATTATGTTGCTCTCTTTGAACCAACTGCTAGTATGTTAGAGCAGCAAAACGCAGGCAAGATTGTAGCATCTATTGGAGAATCTACAGGACCTATTGCCTATACTTGCTTCTTTGCCACTGAATCCTATATTAATGAAAATCCTGAAGTTATACAAAAATTCACTAACGCCATTTATAAAAGCCAAATTTGGGTTGCAAACCACAGTGATGCAGAAGTAGCTAATTCTATAAAAGATTTCTTCCCTGGTACCGACATAAAATTAATAGAAACTGTTATTAAAAACTATAGAGAAATTGATGCTATTGCTGAAAAACCTACATTAAAGGAAGAAGAATTATCAAAGCTAATGGATATTATCCAGGAATATGATCCAAAGTTACTTAAGAGTAGACCAGCCTTTGATGTTATTGTAAATAACACTTATGCAGAGAAGGCTATTAAGGAAATTAATAAATAGATAATATTGAGGGACTGCTGTGCAAAATCAAATTTGATAGTTGTGCAGCAGTCCTTTTTGCCACATACCAATTTGTATAACTCTCACCTATATGCATAATAAATACTATTTATCATAAATAGTGCATTAATCTCAAAAATACATCATAAGAGTACAAGCATACTTTATTATTAATTAGGTTAAATTAAATTTGTAGCAAGATTTTTTTAACCAACTTAATAATAATATATTTAGCTATTAAGGAGGGTTACCAATGAGGAAATCTTTAAGTGTCACATTATCAGCTCTAGTATGCTTAAGTATGGCTGCCTGTGCTCCAAGAACAACTGCTAGAAACAACACCACTAATAGAGGCTACGATGATGCTAACATAATCCAAAAAACTAGGACAACTACTGGGATAAATAAGGTAACTAAGAACTACAAGGATGGTGTTTATACTGGCTATGGAGATATGACTTCCTCAGGCCGTCAAATGGCTATAGTTACCGTTCGTAATGGTAGAATAGTTGATGTGGATTTAACTACCATAAGCCCTGATAGCAATACTGGTGATAATAATCGTGCTATCAATGCTGGTAATAATCCAACTACCTCCATTAATAATATAAGAACTACTGGAACAGGAACAACTTCTAGAACTACAGGTATTAATAGTAATACAGACCTAAGGGATAACAATGTTACTGGTGCAAGAACCACAACTAATAAAACTCCTAATACCATTAATAGCACTGCTAACAATACCCCTGGGATAATAAATAGATTTACAAGAACCACCACAAATGATAGAACCCATTATAATCACAATACAAACAATGAAATTACAAAAACAGGAGATGGCTTAACTGGAACTATAACTGATAATACCACTGCTAGAAATATAGCTGGTACTATAAACAATACTGTTGATGCAACTCTTACAAGAGTACGCACTATGTTGACTGGCTCAGTAATTCAAAATCAAGGCTATGACTTTGATACTAGCGATATAATAACTAATAATACTGATGCAAATACAAAATCTTCAGTTAGAAACTGGCAGCTAGCTATTAGGCGAGCCTTAGATAAAGCTAGTAGATAACTGTTAGGGCAGAGATTTTTCTCTGCCTTTATTTTATAACAAGTATAACTCCTCAATCATATAATGCAGTATAGGATTGCAAGGAGTTGATAAAATGAGCAAGGTAGAGCTAAAAAATATTTACATGAATTATCATACCGTCAAAGGCGAAACTGCAGCACTTAAAAATATAAATTTTTCAGTGAATCAAGGTGAATTTATTAGCATCGTTGGACCTTCTGGTTGTGGAAAATCTACCTTCCTAAATATTATATCTGGCCTAATAAAGCCTTCCTCTGGAGAGGTTTATTTTGAAAATAAAAAGGTTCAAGGTTACAATCCTAAGCTTGGATATATGTTTCAAAGGGATCATCTTTTTGAATGGCTTACGGTATGGAATAATGTAACCCTTGGTTTAAAGATCCAGCATAGACTGAACGACCATAATAAAGAAAAAATAGAAGCACTTCTGAAAAATTATGGTTTATGGGACTTTAAGGATTATAAGCCTTCCGAATTATCTGGTGGTATGCGACAAAGGGTTGCTTTAATTCGAACCTTGGCCCTTGATCCAGAAGTGCTACTCTTAGACGAACCCTTTTCTGCCTTGGATTATCAAAATCGCCTTAAGGTAAGTGATGATATTTACAGGATTATAAAAAGAGAAAATAAAACCGCTATCATGGTTACCCATGATATTGCTGAAGCTATTTCTACCAGTAACAGAGTTGTTGTTTTATCTAAACGACCAGCCTATATTAAAAAAGAAATATCCATCAACTTCTCAAGTACCTACGATTCACCACTAAAGTGCAGGAATGCTCCAGAGTTTAGAAGCTACTTTAATGAAATTTGGAAGGAGATGGATTTAGATGAGGATTAGTGACGAACACAGACAATATTTAAAGAAAATAAAAAGCTATAGTAGAAAGGTAATCTTTGCCCAAATAGCTATACTGGTGTTATTCTTTGTCTTATGGGAGTTACTAGCTGCCTATAAGCTTATAGATCCCTTTTTAACTAGCAGCCCTTCTCGTATGATAAAAAGCTTAGTTGAAATCTATAAAGAAGGTAGTTTATTTAAGCACATTTGGGTTACCTGCTACGAAACTATTTTAGGCTTTATATTAGGAACCATCCTAGGTACATTAATTGCCATAATTTTGTGGTGGTCTGATTTTATTTCAAAAGTCTTAGAACCTTACCTAGTGGTATTAAATGCCTTACCTAAAGTTGCTTTAGCGCCTATAATTATTTTTTGGGTTGGAAACGGAATGAAGGCTATAGTTATTATCGCCCTGCTTATCTCCATTGTAGTTACAATAATAACAGTTTTATCTGGTTTCCAAGAGGTAGATGAAGATAAGGTAAAGCTATTAAAAACCTTTGGTGCCAACAAGGTTCAAATTTTAACTCATCTAATAATTCCTGCTTCTATTCCTACCCTTGTTTCCGCCCTTAAAATTAATGTAGGCTTATCTTGGGTTGGTGTTATCATGGGAGAATTTTTAGTAGCAAGAGAGGGGCTAGGCTTTCTAATTGTTTACGGTGGGCAGATTTCACAACTAGACATGGTTATGATGAGTATTATAATCCTATCTGTTATCGCTTATGTAATGTATGCTGTAGTAACGGTTATAGAAAAAAAGCTGCAAAGCAAATACTGATTAAAAATTAAGCAGAACAAGAACTGTTCTGCTTAATTTGAATTTTCCGGTTGCACTTTTTCTCGCTTATCGTTTATTATGATGCTTTTACAAAATTTTATTTTTTTAGCACCGTTTATTGTAAAGTTATAGATTTCTCTTAAGAAATCCTCCTTGTTATACCTTCCCTTCTCCATATCAAAAAGCTTTTTCTCCAGCTTTCCAGTATAGTCCGTATCCATAATTTCTTTTACAGGGAAGTTTTCAATTAATTTAATACCTATATCTGTTATCAGCAAGGATTTACCCTTTGCATAGATGTATCCAGCAGTCTTTAATTTATTTATGGTTTCAGCTCTGGTGGCAGCGGTTCCTATAGAGTAACCATAGAGGATACTGTCATCTTCCTCCTCTTTATCCCCCCTATTTTTACCGCAAGTCTCCATGGCCTTCAGCAAAGTTTTCTCCGTATGATGAGCTGGTGGCTTAGTCTTCTTTGTTACCACATCTGCTTTAAGGATATCCACTTCCTCCCCCTTTTCTAAAGGTGGCAATAGTTCATCCTTTTTCTCCTCTTTATAGAGCTTTAGCCAGCCCTTACGTTTAAGAATCTTTCCCTTAGTGATAAATAGCCGATCATAGTTTTCACCTTTTACTTTTGTTATAACCTCGGTATTTTCATACTCTGCTGCCTCCATAAATTGCGAGATGAACCTATTCTTCACTTCCTCATATACTATAGCTTCATCCTGAGTTAAATTCTTTGGTTTGATATATGTAGGCATAATAGCACTGTGGCTTTCTACTTTAGCATTGTTAAATACCTTTTTTGAATCATTAAAAACTATTTCATCCTTAAAAGGAAGATCTGCCTTTAAGGTTTCTAACACATTTCTAGCCTTATCCTTTATAGTCTCCTCTAAAGCTGTACTTTCTGTTCTAGGATAGGTTATATACTTCTTTTCATATAAGCTTTGGGCTACCTTTAAAACCTTATCTGCAGTCCAGCCCTTATACTTGCTAGTAATATGCCCCTGCAAATTACTTAAATTAAATAAAGAAGGAGAATTCTCATATTTTATTTCTACTTTTTTCTCTTCAATAATCCCCCTCTTACCTTCAATCTCCATCTTTAATTTTTCCACGCTTTCTTTTTTGGGAAACTTATCATTTTTGCCATGAAAAAACTTGCCCTTATAGCTTCCCCCTTCAGCCATAAACTCTACCATTAATTCATAGTTAGTCTCAGACTTAAAATTTTTGATTTCCATTTCTCTATCGTATATCATTTTTAAAGTAGGCATCAACACTCTACCTATATTAAGCAAGCTACCCTTCCCTCTAGCAAACTTTAAGGTTGCAAGAGAGGTAAAATTTATTCCTATTATCCAATCTGCTAGCTGTCTACTTACTCCAGCATCCTGCAGCGGCTTCATTTCCTCATTAGTTTTCAAAGCCTCTAGACCTCTCTTAATTTCTTGAGGTGTCCACTCGTTAATCAATATTCTTTTAATAGGCTTATTAGCCTTTATATAAGAAAATATTAATAGGGCAATTAACTCCCCTTCTCTATCATAGTCCGTAGCAGTTATGATACTTTCTACATCTGGCCTTTCCACAAGAGCCTTAATAATCATTAATTGCTTTTTAGCTCCTGCATCTTCCTTGTTTTTATTCTTATCATCTGGCTTAATCTTATATCTAAACTTCTCTGGTATATAGGGAAAATAGTCAAAGTTCCACAAAGCAAACTTTTCATCATAATCCTTACAATCACAAAGAGTCACCAAATGACCATAAGCCCAAGTAACGATATATTCTTCCCCTTCTAAGTATCCATCCTTTTTCTGTTTGCAGTTTAAAGCTTCTGCTATATTTCTACCAACGGAAGGCTTCTCTGCCAGTATCAATTTTTTCATTTATATCACCAAGAACTATTATATAACAAGTTCAGCTATTTTGATAGGTATAAATGATGTGCTAAATGGTAGATATCTTCTACTAGGAAAATTGCATTGAATTATTAATTAATGATATAATTTTATCTTTTTTTAATTATATATTATTGTTTTTCGATAATTTTAGATGTATACTTATTCTTAAAGGATAAATCGATCACGAAGATAAGTTATTACATACAACAAAAGGAAATTATAAAACTTTTTTTAATTCAGTAAATGGGGTTTTTGAGCTAAGAACTGGCTTTGCATTACTCAGTGTTATATATAGCCGAACTATATTTCCTGTACTAATAATTATTCAATTTATACTAGTTCTCTTTGTACAACAACCTGACAGATTCATAAAAGTATTTTTAGATACAAGTAGTTTTAAATACTCACAGATACCTGCTCCACCACCAATAGTAATTCCAGGAGATTCTCATTACTTATGCACAGTTTCAGTGAAAGGACATAAAAGAATTGTAAAGCCTATAAGAGCTGGTATCAGACATGGAAATAGAATAGTAGTAAACAGGCAGCTATTAGTTGCCAATGCCTTTGAAAATATACTGGAGCAATATACCCCCAGTTTCCATAAATTTATTAGATATGTTCATGACAAATACGGGTATCCCTTAAGCAAACATATAAATAGCCCTTTGTCAGCAGATTTAGTTTATATTTTAATGAAGCCCTTAGAATGTTTTTTCTATTAATTCTATATACAGTAGATAAAAATCCTGAGAACAGGATCCATATCCAGTATAGTGAGTTAAGAAAATATTGTATGAAAGGAAGTGAACCTATAGGATGATTACAATTGTAAAGGCACTAAATCAAGTTACTGGTGCAGAATTAATTTTGCTCGGAGCATTATTATGTATCTTAATATTTACAGCAGCTTTTGCATTATTTAAGTCTAATAGGAGCAAGAAGGCTATATTTCGCTATTTAATGTCTACGATAATAATATTTGAGCTATGCGACTTAATATGGATATCCTATCTATTTCCTAATGGCGAATACATAAATAGGGGCTTAATAGGTGCACATATCTTTTTAATTCTTCCGTTGTTTTTAATATTTTTAAACATCTTCTTAACCTATATAAACAAGCAAAATTTGAAGAAGATATAAATTAAACTATTAGAAAGAGCATGTTGCTTAAACTAATTAACATGCTCTTTTACTTTTCCTTAAACTTATTTTGAGATTATTATTCCACATTCGGTTAAAAGCCCAATGTTCCATCATTGTTTAATTATAAGGTTATCAATCTAATATTTTGCTGAAATATTGGATAGTATAATAAGTTTCAAATCCAATTTCCTTGTAGAACTCTCTGCTTCCACCTATCATATAGGTAGCTCCCATTTGGGCTGTTCTATTTATTGCTTCATAAAGGAGAGCTGTAGCCAAGCCCTTTCGTCGATACTTTGGAACAGTAGATAGGGGCTCAAGAAAAGCATAATGATTAACATCATCCATCCAAATTAGTCCATATGAACAATAATCACCATTATCAGCTTTTACAAGGAAAAGCAAGTCCTTTCGAAAATGTGGCATATTTAATCCTAGCATATACCCATCAAGGTCGTTGTCATCCTCGTGGTCAAACCCATTCCAAACCGCATTTGCCGCCTTTTTATAATCATTTTCTTCATCGAAAGTAATAATCTTAAAACCATCTGGAAGTTCAACCTTAGGCAATCCCTTTGAGTAATCAAAAACTGTTAAATCATAGTCCCATGAAAAAGAATACCCTTTTGATACTAATATTTTTTGAAAATCAGGCTCAACTGTAGTAGCTCTAACCTGCAAAAATTTTTTTCCATCTTCATTTATGGAATATAGATTTTTTTCAGCATATTCAAGAAGTTCAGCTTTTAGGTATTCATAGCCATTAGCAGTAAAAATAAACGCTTCTCCAGGCCTAGCTTCATAAGTACATAAACCAACTATAACATCATTATCTAGCCACAACCCAATTTTATAATGCCTTACAAAATCAAACCAAGGCAGTCCTTGACTATACTCCCAGGTAGCTGCAGCCCAGTGACCATTATTTAAATAGGGCACATAATTACTTCTAAAAAATTCATAAACCTTTTCAAAATCTGTAAACATGCAATAATTTTTAAACCTAATTCCCATTCTTCTTCTCCCTTTATATAACGCCAACCTTACTTTATAGGCATATAATAATTAAAATAAAGTATAACATGATTATGTAAAATAGTAAATTGATAGAGCTTAGAAACATAAAAAAAAGCAGGCTGCCGCCTGCTATATACTTTGCAAAAATCATCCAAAAAATAAAATGGCTCCGCGAAGAGGACTCGAACCTCCAACCCTTCGGTTAACAGCCGAATGCTCCACCATTGAGCTATCGCGGAATACATTATGTAGAGAATCTTGTTCTCTGAAAATTGCACATAA
>DGDR01000220.1 GCA_002385545.1 Clostridium sp. UBA3947 | reverse complement strand
GGTAGAGCAGAGGACTGAAAATCCTCGTGTCCCTGGTTCGATTCCTGGTCCAGCCACCAAATGTATGGCGCTATAGCCAAGTGGTAAGGCACGGGTCTGCAACACCCTCATCCCCAGTTCGAATCTGGGTGGCGCCTCCATTTATAAGTCCTTGAAATCTTATGTTTCAAGGATTTTTATTTTTCTATGAATAAATATTGAAGTAGATGGATGAAGGATTTTTGGTTTTGATGTAGAATAATTGAAAAAGGGACATTGTAATTAGTCAACATGGTTATGAATAAATATTAATTTAATCATATGTTGATTAAGGTACAAAACATAACAAACACATAATTTGGAGGGGCAAAATGAAAGACCAATATTCTGGAATGGATAATTCAAATTTATATAACCAAAGTGTACAAAATCAGTATTTTCAAAATCCCAATACTAATAGTCAAGGATTAAATATGAATAATTTTGATATGCAGAGACAGAATTTGAAATTCTGTAAGTTCTGTGGTGAAAAGATACCAATGGATGCTGTTATTTGTGTTAAATGTGGTAGACAGGTAGAAGAACTAAAAAGCTCTAGTGCACAACCTAATATTATAATAAACAATGATAATTCAAGCAGAAATACATCAGGAGCCTATAACATGGGATATAATATGTATCCAAGAGCTCCTAAAAATAAAGTAGCTGCTATACTGTTATGTTTATTCTTAGGTTATATTGGGGCTCACAAATTTTATGAAGGAAAAGTTGGAATGGGTCTGCTCTATTTATTCACTGGTGGTTTATGCGGAATTGGAATTCTTATAGATTTAATTATTCTAATTTTTAAGCCATCGGTATATTATGTATAATATAAGCTTTTTGTCATCATAAATAAAGGAAGTAGGAAATATTTCATTGAACCTTGAAATATTTCCTACTTCCTTTTTATAGTGCTGTATGCTAGTAGGACTAGAACATATCTTTTCTATATAAATAATAGGCAGTAATTGCACATAAAACACCGATGATACCCACTGTAATCCAAAAACCGTTAGGATTATTAACTAAAGGTAATTGGTTAAAGTTCATTCCAAATAATCCAGAAATCATATTTGGTATAGACATAACTATGGTAATAGAGGCCAATAATTTCATCACAATGTTTAGGTTGTTTGAGATTACAGAGGCAAAGAAATCCATGGTACCAGTAAGAATATTGCTGTATATATTAGCCATTTCTATAGCCTGTTTATTTTCTATAATAACATCTTCTAGTACATCCCTGTCTTCTTCATACTTAGTTATAAAGTCTAGCTTCATCATTTTTTCTAGGGTAATCTCATTAGCTTTAAGAGAAGTAGAAAAATACACTAGGGATTTTTCTAGGGATAGAAGTTGTATTAATTCCTTATTTCTCATAGACTTTTGAAGTCTTTTTTCTACCATGAGACTCTTTTTATCTATTTGCCTTAGGTAGAGCAAATAGTAGGTTGCAATTCTGTTTAATATTTGTAAAATGAATCTAGAACGCTTATATGTGAAGAAGGATTTTATTTTGCCATCCACAAAGTCATTAAGGAGTTTACTATTTTTTAAGCATACAGTTATGATTTCATTTTCTGTATGAATTATACCTAAGGGGTATGTATCATAGGTTAATGAATTTTCCTCCATTTCTGTGAAAGGGATGTCGACAATAACAAGCACGTTATTATCTTCTATATCCAGACGGGAGGTCTCCTCATCATCTAGAGGTGCCCTTAAAAATTCTATTGGAACCCCTGTTTTTTTGGAAACTAATAATAGCTCTTGATCTGTGGGAGCTACGAGGTTTATCCAACAGCCATTTTCTATGGTATCGATTTTCTCCAGTGCATTGCTGCTATCATTTATGCTCTTATAAATATTAATCATAGGATACACCTCCTAAATCTTTTTTTAACAACCTTATTATACCTTTTAATAGGTAGGGTGTACAGAAAAAATTTACGCATAAAAAAATAGAGAGTTTACCCTCTATTTTTTTACCTCATTATAGAATTCTTCCTTTATTTCTGAAATCAAATTTTGCTTTTGGATGATGTCCAGAGCAGTTATAGACAAAGCAGAAGCTGCATGCACTGCTCTTTCTTGGGCAAAAGCTCTTAAGGTAGCGGCAGCAAATTCTTCTGTGCCATAGGGTATATCATCCCTTTCTGTAATTTGAATATAAGGATGAATGCTGGCAGTGCAGTGACTGATATTTCCTAGGCTTAAGCCCTGATCTACATCATAAACACCACAGCTGTCAATAATACCAAGCTCCTTGAGATTATGACTAAAGATACGAGATAGGGTTTTATTGGTTATTGTCTCACTATAGGGAAGCTGGTAAATTTTAATTTCAGAGCTTACAGCAGTTAAAAAGGAAGCAGTTTCAACCAATTTTTTAATTTTTCCCTCAACTTCTTCAGCAATAGAAAGGTTCTTAGCTCGTATATATAGCTTTATTTCTGAAACATCCTTAGGCAGCGAAGGATTGTTGCTGTCATTGTTCAAAATAGCATCAATTTGTAGGTCGTCATTGTAGCCCTTAATTAATATATTCAAGTTGTTTAATATGAAAAGGCTAGCATCTAAAGCAGATAAGCAATTAGATTTTAAGCAAAGGCAACCGGATGATTTTGTGAATTTAATACTAAGGGGTAAAACTGCCTTTGAAGTACCTCCTTCAGCAGTGAGTATATCTGGATGTACCATCATGGCTACATCTATATCCTTAAAAACTCCTTGCTTTGCCATGGTCACTTTAGCGCCACCAATATATTCGCCTGGACACCCTAGAACAATCACAGTACCGCCGGTTTTATCTATAATCTTAGAAAGGGCTAAGGCAGCACTACAGGATATAGCGGCGCTTAGATTATGGCCGTGAATGTGTCCCCTAGATGGGGCAGCATCTAAATCGCAAAGGAATGCAATCTTTGGATAGTCCTTTCCGTATTCAGCATAAAAGGCGGTGGATATATCTAAAAAGTTATTTGCGACCTTAAAACCATTGTTCTTTAATATATTTGTTAAATAGGCTGAAGCTTTTGCTTCCTTGTAGCTTTCCTCTGGATTGTCATATAGAAACTTAGTTATATTGTATATTTCATCCTTAATGCTGTTTAAGTATGATATAATTTCCTGTTTCATAAATGCCTCCACTTAATATGTATTTACTATTTTTTAAAATAATTATAAATGTATTTTTCCCAAATATAATAATTGAATACATAGTATCTTTCCTATGAAAAAAACTTAGCTATAAAAAGGTGGACAACCTAAATTTTAGACCTTCCTTGAATACAATATAATATATGAGGCAATAATTTAAACAGTTCTAGCATGTGTTAAGGAGGTGCATATCACTCTTCCTAAGCAATGTTTTTTGGAAGGGTGAGTGTAAGCTTATGGCAAAGCAAAGATGTATTATTTGTAGAAAGCCATTAAATAATGGTATAATTATCAATGGGAGAATTATATGTAAGCCTTGTGAAGGTCGGGTTGTAAACTCAAAGGTAAATACAGACTTTTATAATTACTATAGAGACTGCATTAAAAAAACTCTAGTAGATTTACTGCTAAAAGATGCAAGAGCCCATAAAACAGGAATTTATAGATAAGAAGCTTTTAAAATATACTTTTTATTTTAAGAAAGGTCGGAATTTAATTGAAGGATCTACCAGTGTTAGAAGGATTGTTAAACTATATGAAGGAAAATAATGCGCCTTTTTCAATGCCAGGACATAAGAGTGGAAGAGCTTTTATGAGAACAGCGGAAGGTAAAGCTCTTCAAGAAGTTATGCTACAGGGTGATATAACAGAAGTAGAAGGCTTGGATAATTATCATGACCCTAAAGGCATTATAAAAGAAGGACAGAGGCTGCTTAAAGAACTATATGGTAGTGAGGAGTCCTACTTTCTGGTTAATGGTAGTACCAGTGGTAACTTGGTAATGATATTTTCAAGCTTTAATGAAGGGGATAAGATACTGGTTGAAAGAAACTGCCATAAGTCCATTTTCAATGCCATAATATTACGAAAGCTACAACCGATTTATATAAAAAATTATTATAGTAATAGATATAATGCTCCCATATCTATGGATATGGAGCATTTTTTAGAGATTATTGAGGAGCATCAAGATATAAAAGGAGTTATCCTAACCTATCCTAATTACTATGGAGTTGCTTGTGATTTGGCCAAAATCATTGAAAAATGTAGGGAAAAATCTATAAAGGTATTGGTAGATTGTGCTCATGGAGCTCATTTTGGTATTAGTAATAAACTGCCTGAAAACCCAATAAAGCTGGGAGCTCATATGGCAGTAATGAGTGCCCATAAAACCCTGCCAAGTTTAACTCAAACAGCCTATCTACATCTGGGTAGAGGTGCAGATAAGGACAAGGTGAAGTTTTATTTAAGCGCCTTTTCCTCTACTAGCCCATCCTATATTTTTATGGCCTCCATGGATTATGCAAGATTTTACTTAAGCAAATATGGAAAAGAAGACTTTGATAGCTGTATTAGATTAATAGAGGAGTATGCCGAAAAAATAGATAAACTAGAAGGCTTTTCTGTATGGAAGGAGCAGGACCTTAGCTGTGACTATCCTAAATGGCAGTTAAAACTGGATAGAAGCCGGTTGATTATCCATGTAGAACAGGACTACAATGCCTATCTTATCCTTGACTATTTGCGGGAAAAAGGCGTTCAATGTGAGATGACTGATGGCTACAATCTAGTGCTTATTGCTTCACCATTTAATGAAATAGAGGATTACAAAAGGTTATATGAAGCATTGAAGCAGTGCCCTCTACATAAGTTTATAGCTAATTCTCATATTAACTGGCAAAGGCATTTGCCAAGGATTAGCCTTTTGCCTTGGGAGGTCTTAGATTGCCAGATAGAAGAGCTTAATTTTAAGGATGCTGTGGGCAGGATAAGCGCTGCTAATATAGTACCCTATCCCCCTGGAATACCTATAATAATGATGGGGGAAAATATAGATAAATTTACCGTTAATATGATACAATATTGTATAAGTAATCAAGCAACAGTTATAGGTGTTGAAGGTCAGAAGATAAAGGTTGTAAAAACATGAGAAAAGAGGTTTTTCTAATGAAGGGGAAATTAATTATAATAGATGGTTCCGATGGTAGTGGTAAGGCTACTCAAAGTCTAAAGCTTTTTCAGCGCTTGCAGCAGGAGGGCTATAAGGTTAAGAAAGTGGAGTTTCCTGATTATGATAGTGATTCCTCAGCCCTTATTAAAATGTATCTCAATGGAAGCTTTGGAAGTGATCCTAACGAGGTCAATCCCTATGTGGCCTCTTCCTTTTATGCTGTTGATAGATATGCTTCATATGTTATGAAGTGGAAGAGCTTTTATGAAGAAGGGGGAATCATTCTCTGTGACCGCTATACTACCTCAAATATGGTACATCAAGCAGCAAAAATTCAGGATGAAAAGGAAAAGGAAAAATTCTTAAATTGGTTATGGGACTATGAATTTAATTTATTTGGATTACCTGTACCAGATGCAGTAGTTTTTTTGGATGTACCAGCGGCTTATAGTAAAAAGCTTATGGAGGAAAGGTTAAATAAATTCACTGGCGATGAAAAAAAGGATATACATGAAAGAAATTTGGATTTTCTTCAAAATTCATATAATAACGCTAAGAAAATTGCTGAAAAGTACAATTGGATAAGAATAAATTGTGTAGAGAATGATACCATGTATTCTATTGAGGAAATCCATGATAAGATATATGAAAGCATAAGAAAGCTACTTGAAAATAATGGGAATAAGGCATAAGGTAAATTTTATAATTTACTATTTTACCAAGTGCATATGTGATAAAATATTAATAGATAAATCATAGGAGGAGGGATGATATGAAGCTTATAATAGCAATTGTTCAGGATGATGATGCAGGGGATTTAATAGATTGCCTGACAGATGAAGGTTTTAGAGTAACTAAATTAGCTACTACCGGAGGATTCTTAAAGGCAGGTAACACTACCTTAATGATAGGTGTAGAAGAGGAAAGAGTTGATAGTGCCTTAGGCTTTATTGAAAATATATGCAAAACAAGAAAACAGGTTGTTACTTCCCCTTCACCAATAGTTGGATCCACTGGTATGTATGTACCCTATCCAGTAGAAGTACAGGTAGGAGGAGCAACAATATTTGTAATAGATGTAGACAAATTTATTCGTTTCTAACAGATAAAGGTGCATTATTACATATTTAGAAAAGCTCCATTAGGAAATTTACAAGAGGTGATGTCATGAGTAACAGTAAAATAATAGGGCATGAGCTTATAAGACAATACTTTTACAAAGCTATAGGACAAGGGGTTTTATCTCATGCACACCTGCTTGTTGGTGATGACGGCATTGGTAAAAGTCTAATAGCTAAAGAGGCTGCTACTAAGATTATTGGCAAAACCGAAATAAAGCAATATGTTGATATTTTAGAATACAGAGCTGGAAAAGGGAAAAAGCTAATAGGGGTAGATGAAATAAGAAGTGTAATAGAGGAAGTTAATAAAAGACCCTATGAAGGTGATAAAAAAGTAGTAATTGTGTATAATGCAGATAAGCTAACAATTCAGGCACAAAATGCTTTTTTAAAAACTATTGAGGAGCCGCCAAAGGGAGTGTATATTTTCCTTTTGGTTGAAAACAATGAAGCTATACTAGATACTATAAAATCAAGATGTCAGATTCACAAGTTAAATTCACTGACTTCTCAAGAGATGGAGGAGTTTATTAATGAGACTTATCCTGGTATAGATGAGGATAAGAAGAAAACTCTATTGGCTTTTTCTAATGGTATACCAGGAAGATGTATGCTTTTTATGGAAAATGAGGATTTTAACAATATTAGGAATACATCTGCTCAGATGATACTTGACATGAACAGGATTTCTGAAGAAAAATTTCAAGAGTACAGCAAGTTTTTATTAAAGTATAAGGATTACGCTGATGAGGTATTGGATACGATTCTTTCCTATATAAGGGATATAATAATTTATAAGGATACAGGAAGCCAAGATCTGTTGATGAATAAAGATAAGGCCAGTTTTGTAGAAGAGGCTTCAACCTTTTTTTCATATAAAAAGTTAGAGGCTATCATTGGGATTATAAAAAATGTAAGAAGCAATTTAATTAGCAATGTAAATCCCTCACTAACCTTTGATGTAATGCTGGCAACAATGATTAATTCTTAATGATCAATAGTTTGGCTCCTTACTCTTAGGAATACTAAATATTTAAAGGCTCAATTGGAGGTTAATATGGTAAAGGTAGTTGGAGTACGATTTAAGAAGGCAGGGAAGATATACTATTTCGATCCCGCAGATAACGACATAAATAAAGGAGATAGTGTCATAGTTGAAACCGCAAGAGGTATTGAATTTGGAGAATGTGTTATTGGTCCTAAGGAAATAAGTGAAGAAGAAGTAGTGGCACCTCTTAAGAGCGTATTAAGAAAGGCTACAGAGGAAGATGTTCAAATACATTATGAAAATAAGGAAAAAGAGAAAAAAGCCTTTGATATATGCTTAACTAAAATTGGTGAGCATAATTTGGAAATGAAATTAATAGATGTAGAATATACCTTTGATAATAATAAAGTGATTTTTTATTTTACAGCAGATGGTAGGGTGGATTTTAGAGAATTGGTGAAGGATTTGGCAACAATCTTTAAGACCAGAATTGAATTAAGGCAGATAGGTGTTAGAGATGAAGCTAAGATGGTAGGGGGCTTAGGTCCCTGTGGAAGAACCCTATGCTGTTCATCCTTTTTAGGTGATTTTGCATCTGTTTCAATAAAGATGGCAAAGGAGCAGAATCTATCCTTAAATCCAACTAAAATTTCAGGAATATGTGGACGATTAATGTGCTGTTTAAACTACGAGCAAAAAACCTACGAACAAATAAGAAGAAAACTTCCTAAGGAGGGCTCTATTATAGATACCCCTAATGGAAGAGGTGAGGTTTTAGCCAATAGTGTAGTGAGGGAAAAGGTTAAAGTAAAGATTAAGACTCCAGAAGGTGAAGACTTAATAGATGAATTTAGTATTCATGATGTTACTTTAGTATCGGGCAGCTATGAGGATACTATTACTGAGGATGAGATAAAGATAGAAATTGATGATGACATACAGGAAGAAGATGTAAAAGGCCTTTTTGAGGAAAATTGAGGTGGTTCTATGAAGGAAGTAATAAAGGTTTGTAATATGAATAGTTTTGAGGATGTAAATAATATTAGAAGAGCAATTTCAAATAACGAAGGAGTAGTCGCTTGCGAAATCAATAAGGAAAAGGGTGAAGTAAGCGTAGTATTTGATAGTTACTTTGTTAACATAGATCAAATTATCCAGTCCATAGAGGATTTGGGTTACACGGTATTATAAAGCAAAAAAATACTTTTAAAAGTAAAATAATCGTGATAAAATATAGCTTGGACAAAGAATGTCTAAGAAGTTTAAGGAGGAGTTTGTAATGGCATATCAAATTACAGACGCATGCATTAGTTGCGGAGCTTGTGCTCCAGAATGTCCAGTTAGCTGCATTTCAGAAGGAGACAGCCAATATCAAATAGATGCTTCTTCTTGCATAGATTGTGGCAGCTGTGCAAGTGTTTGTCCAGTAGGAGCACCTACTCAAGAGTAATTGGGCATAAAAAAGACCGTAGCAATACGGCCTTTTTTATTTTTGTGTAACGAATACCCCCG
>DGDR01000026.1 GCA_002385545.1 Clostridium sp. UBA3947 | reverse complement strand
ACGCCATTTCAAGCATGGTTGGTACAGAAAGTAATGGTCGAAGAGGAAATAATAGTTTTCGACCTAATTTATTTTACTCAGAACAACAGTGATGAAGATAAAAATTATTATCAAATATTATCCTCTAAGGCAAGAAATTCAAGCTATTATTTCGTCCAACCTAAAAGACCATCTATTTTTAACTGTATATTATTAAAAGTTAAAAGTCTAAATTGGTATAGTAAAACTGATTATGACAATATATTTTTAGCTAGTATTGATGCGAAGTATATAACTTCTTTAGTTCGGCATTATAAAAAAGCAAAATTGATAACCTTTGATGATGGGACAGCTAATATTTACAAAGACGATGCTTACTTCATCGAACCTAAACAACTTCGTCAATATATCTATCATTTTTTTATCCAATCTTTAACCTTGGATAAAATTAAGTCCCGTATACACCATCATTATACGATGTATAAAGGTTTCGAAAATATTGTAGAAGACAGTAAACTTAGGTTTCTAGATAAAATACAATGTAAAAATATTAAAGATTTTGAAGGTATAAAAACCTATTTTATAGGAACTCCTTTTGAAGAGGTGATGAGTGCAGCGCAAATCTTGAGGCTAGAAGATTTTGTTAAAACTCAAGATATAGATGCTTATGTGGCTCATCCCAGAGAGCGTAATATGCTTGATATTGGCGTGCCAATCTTAAGTAAACATGGACGTATCGCAGAGGATGCTATTATTGCAGATGCCGGGAACAAACGTATCAGGCTTGTAGGATGGTTCAGTAGTGTGATGCTCAACCTAGAGTCTTTTTGTGAGAGCAGAATTGTATTGCTTCCTAAAGACTGTGTAAAAAGTAATGATTTTTACGAGCTTAGCAAAAAATCAGGATGCACACCAATCTTAATTTAACGATAAGGATATCGATATGTTTAGTGTTGTCATACCTTTATACAATAAAGAACAATATATATGTCGTGCTGTAGATAGTGTGCTAAGTCAAACATATGAGCAGTTTGAGCTGATAGTGGTTGATGATGGGTCTACTGATAGAAGTGCAGAATTAGTCGAAAATATAAAAGATGATAGAGTTCGCGTTATTAGACAAGACAATCAAGGTGAGGGGCCGGCTAGGAACTCTGGATTTTTGGCTGCAAGTAACCATTGGGTAGCCTTCCTCGATGCTGATGATGCATGGCTACCTGATCATTTAAGAGAAATAAGTAATATCATTAATAGGTTTGATAAAGTGGCAATGGTCTCTACTAGTTGCATTGAGACTAATGATAGCTCTAAGAAAGTAAATATAGATAATAATCTAGATGCTAACATCAGGATTATTAACTACTTTATAGAAGCAGCCAAAGATATAGGTATTGTTAACTCTACATCTGTAGCCATCAAAAAAGAGGTTTTTGAAGAGGTTGGAGGTTTCAGTAATTTTAGAGCGGGTACAGATTTGGAGTATTGGGCTAGAGTAGCATTGAAGTATTCTGTTGCAAAGTCTAATCGTATCACTTGCTGTTACTACAGAAATACTGGTGGTGTTATGGAAGAGCTCTCAAGGATTAGCCACCCTACAGAACATATGATCCAAAGGCTCAATGACCTTTCACCTTCAGTCAGCTATTTACTTTCAGTCGCGAAAAAGCAGCCTAATATTCTTAAAAGACATGATGTTGTAACATATATTAATTCTAGGTTATATTCTGCAATGCGGCAGTCTCTATATGCTAAACATATAGAAGAGATTAGGATGCTCTATGCTTTGTGTTTAAAACCCAGTAGTTTAAATATGCACCTTTTAGGCTCTGCTGCTAAATTGCATCCAGCTGTATTATTATCAGCTCGTCATTTTTCATTGAAATTTAAAAGATTGATAAATAGGTAACCTTACTAAACATTAGATGTAATGTGAATCTAAATATATTAATTATAAGAAAGTAGCGCTAAAATTTCAAAACAGCTAAATATTCCTTATAAGTTTTGGAAGCAACAGAAGGGCATTGATTGAAGATTGGATAGAAATCAATACTGGAAACAAGCTAAAAGGCTATTACATCAATAAAAAGCATTTTTCTGTAGACAAAAATGCCATAGCTTGCGCAGATAGTTAAAAGAACTTTCCTTTTCTGCTTTATCAATGCATACATCTGCATGTCTTCATATTCCATTGTCCTGTATCTGTATAATCTATAAAGCAAAGGTACTTTTGCGGTTTCAGCGTAAGTTATTAAACCTGCCAAGCTCTGTTATTCTCTATTCCTCAATCTTCTAATCATTATTTTATATCTACCATAACCGTATATATGCTAAATAATGAATTTAATTCTTTACAAAAAAACTACGGCACAGCATAATCATAGTAAGTGAAATTTTATGAGTTGAAGCTCCAGTACTTCACCCAAGCGGTTACAAGCTTAGATAAAGTAAGGGAGATTCTCGTTTAGCCTAAAGGAGAACGAAGTAATGGAAGATATTGGTATAACAATGCACAAGCTTTGTGAAAAGCTTTTTCCAATATGTCGTAGCATAACTGGTGCAGGCTTTCGAGAATCCTTAAAGATACTAAAAAATGATATGCAATTGAATGATTTGAATGTGTTTGAGGT
>DGDR01000121.1:46579-78056 GCA_002385545.1 Clostridium sp. UBA3947 | reverse complement strand
GTATTCATCTTCACAGGCTAGGCAGGCCTGAAACCAAGGGTGGGATTTAGAGGAATGGTTAACTACCGCATCAAGCATCAATCCATAGTTTTTACTTAGTTCCCTTATATCTTCCCAATCTCCCAATTCTTCATTTACTTTTTTATAATCGGACACGGAAAAGCCGTCATCGGAAGTATAGGGGCAAATAGGAAGCAAATGTACATCTGTAATTTCCTCTGAGCAATTACTATCTAAAAACCTTTTCAAGGTTCTCAAAGGTTTTTCCTTATGGCTTATTATTCCATCTCCATAGGTAATAAGCATAACATCCTTTTCATTTAATTCCACCTTTGTTAGTCTCTTATGGCTCTCCCATTTGTCATGGAGTGAAAAAAGTATCTTCTTTGCATTATCAAAAGTCTCACCCTTATAAATTACTTTTAATAAGTCTAAGGTTTTATTCATAAAGTCCTTCATTATTTACCTCCAACGTATGTGTATTTAGTCAAATTTAATTCAGTAATATTTAAAGCTCAATAAAAGTATCTCCATCGATAAAATAATCTCTTATCTTGTCTAAGTGCTTTACTTGGAGCTTAAATTTATCCGTAGTTTTTATGTCTAGGCATATTTTTCCTTCTTTATTGATGGCATAAAAGCTAGCAGTTTTACCAAAGAACCAATAGTTTTCACAACCGCTTAGTTCTTCTTCACTATTTATAGACCAGGTCACCTGCTCCTTTATAGCATCTGCCTTTAAGCCAATTTTAAACTCTATCAAATATAGGATTGGTCCTAGACCAGACCAGCCTACAAAGTCCTTTTTATCTGCATTACCGGAACTTATATGGTCTGGAGGATAGTTCTCCCATATGGTGTCTGTGCTTTCAAAGACCTTAACCACGTTATCCAAATGATTTAAGGCTATATCCTTGGCTAATTTATGGTAGCCATACTTCAGTAGTCCGTATATGACCATGGTATTGGTAGGTGCCCATACGGAGCCTCTCCAGTAGCCTCCTTGGCCATCATATTCCTCTTCATCTGCCGCGCAGACAGGAATCCTGTGAATTCGGTTAAAGGTAGCCTTATCCTCCAGCCAAGCTGCTAATCTTTCTGCCTGCTTTTCACTGGCCACTCCAGAAATTAGAGTCCAAAAGGCAGCTATGGTTTTTACTGGTGCTCTTTCACCATCATCCTTTAAATCGAAATAAAAGCCTTGCCTTTCGTCCCACATCAGACCATTAATAGCCTCCTTTGTAGCCTCCGAGCTCTCTTCTAAAAAAGCCTTTCTATCTCGGTATAAGGTCTTATCTATAAGCCCATGCTTTAGCAATTCCTCCATTATATCTATAAGATTTCTTGCGAAAAGCACCATTTCGCAGCTAGTATCTACAGCACAACCTAAATACTTATTTCTTGGAGAATTATCCATACTAGCCCAATCTGTAACGTACAGGTTGTTTTTATGTCTAAGGTGATACCAAAGGGCTTTATAATAATGAAACAAGGGCTCATGTACTAGCTTTAATCTTTCTATATCTCCCGTTTGCAAATAACTTACGTACTCTGCCCAAGCCATTATAGGATGATTCAAGTTATCTAAGGTTAAGTATGGGTTCTTTTCAACCTTCCTGCCTAAATTAGGCTTATACATTTGCTCATAGCTGAGATTATTAATTTCTTTTAATCTTCTATATCCATAATTGTTATGAAAATAGGAGTAAAGAGGTTTATCATACGCATTTACCCACTTGTAAAAATCCTTACCGCTTTCTCTTTCCAATTCCCTTGGTATCTCCCCATCCTCTAGCTGCTTACAATAAAAGTTATCTAAGGAACATATACCTGGTATAAACCTATGAAACAAATTACAAAACATAGTTATAAAGGCGGTATCCCACATAAATATATCTTCATTAAAGGCTGCATCTACAAAATCACTTACAAAACCGCTTTCCCTCGTTGGTCTCTTAACATTTTTAAAGGCCAGCCTTACTGCATACCAATAACAGTCTATTATTTTCTTATTGTTGCTTAATATTGGATTGGGTAATCTTTCCTTAGTTTTTTCAAAGGGCTTTAGGTCAAAGGGACTGTATTCCTTTTTACTAAAATACATGCCTCTAGGAAGACTATAAATCTTCATCACAAAACTTCTCCTAACCAGTTAATACAAAACTAATGTTATTATTTTTTTAGCTCCTACCTTGATAGCTATTCTATTTTCTTTTACTTCTAATTCTTCCTTAGGATTTTCTAGCAAGTCTGCATAGTACCCTTTGCTGCAAGAAAAACCAAGACTAATATTAGCATCACAAGCTTCCTTCCTGCTGTTGCATAATCTAAGGACTATACCTTCGCTGTATTCATGCTTCTTTACTGCAGTAAGCACTATATCGCTGTTATCTATATGAATAAAGGACTGAAGCTTTAACTTTTCTCCTGAACCTTTAGTGTCCTTTCTTACATCAAAGCTTCGGAGAGGATAAATATATTGCTGGGACAGTTCACTTAGCTTTTCCCTGCCAAAATATAAGGAATAGTAAAAGGTACTTTTCCCTAATTCCTTTGAATCCTCCGTTGATATAATTGGTGTAGTTGAGTGCTGTCCACTTTGCCATGATATAGGAATGTCTCTAAACATATAGGAAGTACTTTTAAGTAAAGTAAGGTACAAATCCAGGCCCTTTTCTGAAGGCTTAGTTTGATATTCATATATTCCTCTTGCTATAACATTTAAGGCTCCATCCTCTCCTTTTATGCCTGCGTAATACTGCATAGGCTTTAAGAAGGACTGGGTGGATCTTAGATCCTTATCAAAATCAAATAGTCTATTATCCCTTTCCACTTCATCGAAGCTAACATGAGAGTAGTCTACTGGATTTATGAAATCAGTAGGGAACTTGGCAGTAATCACATGGTTCTCAGCCCTGTTCTCTATTTCCACCTTAAAATCTATCCTCTCACAACCCTTGTATAGGGTAACTTCAGTTTCAATAGGGCACTCCACATATTCCTGACTTCTGCCTAAAAACCTTTCGTCGGCGGATTTTGGCACATTCAATACCGATTTAATTTTTAAGGTAGCTGCCAAGGTGGAATTTTTAATTACCGAAACACTCCTTAAACTGGCAAATACATGCTCATCTACTAAGGGTGATACATGTTGATATTCATCCCCTATATCCCCTCTGCTGATATATGTGTTCATATTCCTATACTCTTTTTGGTTTTTCTTATCTAATATAGTTAAACTTCCCTTTGAGTCTGGACTTATTTTGTAAAATTCATTTTCTATAAATCTCTCTGAGCCTTGCCTTCTTATATAGAGTTCTGCCTGACGCTTTTCCATAGCGGTAACTGGTCTTACTATATAGTTTTTAAAGCCTAAGGCTGGTACTTTCTTTGCTTCAAATCTTATCTTGAAACATCTTCTGTATACTTTTTCCTTGCTTTCGTACTTAAATTCCCTTGTTATTACCTCATCCCACATATCTAAGTATTCATAGGTAATGGGCTTTCTCTCTTCATCATAAAGTTCTATATCGCAGACTCTCTCTTGATTTTCAACATGTATTATTGCTTCCGTAACAGTAGTATTATCAAATTGAAGGGGATTAAAGAGCCTTAAATATTGCTCTCCATCTTTTAATTTTTCAGTGCTAATTTTTTCTGCAAGCTTCTCCAAGGCAATTTCCGTTAACCTAGAAGCTATTTTCTTAGCAGTCTTAATATAGCTATAAACCTCCTCTATAACTTCATCGCTGGAGCAGCCTGTAATAGCGTCGTGGGCCAAGGCCTTTAGTATCTGCTTCCAACCATAGGTTATCAACTCTGCATGATAGGTTTCCCCTTCCTTGTAGGCAATGGTGTTAAGGGGTTCTGTATACCTTTCTAGCTCTCTCAAGGCTTCAAACATAGCATATTTTAAATAGTGTCTTGTGGAGCCTACCGCATTAGGATCTGGTCCATAGCGAAAGTCCCTTAGTTCACCTGATATTTCCCTTAACTTTGCGTCCTTAGCTCTTTCTAAGGCTAGCCTTGCATATTCTTCTATGGAGCCATTTTTTATATCCAAGTCCTTAAAGCTTTCCTGCACCTGCTTTAGCATGTTGGTGAAGGCTGGGTCCTGATATAAATGATCCGAACCGTTTATAAGCAAAAAGATGTTTAGCTTACTCTTTGCCTTTAAGGTTTCATAGGCCTTTTTAAAGTGTTCCTCCACAGACATACCTAGCTTTCCCCAGCTCTTAAGGCTCCAATAGCCTAACAGCATATATTCACCTAGAACCTTTGAGCCATCAGGAGCCTTCCAGAAGAACTCCTTGCTGCCTAGGGTATCAATATGGCAACCTCTAAAAAAGAAGGCTGTATCTATTCCAACGCCCTTTAATATTTGTGGCATTTGGGATGTGTGTCCAAAATTATCTGGAATATATCCTGCCTGCATTTTCCCTCCCATCTGGGAACATATCTTATGACCTATGAGAAAATTTCTCACCAGTGCTTCTCCACTAGACAAAAATTCGTCTGGAAGGTTATAAAGGGGGCCAAAGGTTAATTTGCCTTTGGCCACTAGCTTTTCTATCCGTTCTTTATTTTGAGGGAATATTTCTAGATAGTCCTCTAATACAACGCTCTGTCCGTCGAAAGTATAACAGTGAAAATCATCGTCCTTTTCCAGAAGCTCTATAAGGTTATTCATTAAATCACATAGACGAATTCTAAAATCATTAAAGGTTCTGTACCACTCTCTATCCCAATGGGTAGAAGCAGCAACTATAACTTTATCCATGGCAATACCCTCTTTTTTCCCTGTTATTTTATTCTCTTTGTTGTTTCCTTATCAAAGAACATTGCCTTTCCATCTTTAACATAAAGAGAAACCCTTGTATTTGGTCTAATATCCATATATTCTGTTGTCATTATCTTAACTTCTTCCCCTTCAATATGGGTTATTAGAATAGAGTGGGTTCCTTGTGGCTCCACAAACTCTATAGTGGCATCGCAAAGATAGCTATCATCCTTCTTACCATCAAGAGAAACTCCTATAAATTCTGGTCTTATACCCAAATCTACTTCCTTGTTTAAGTATGCCTTTAAAGGCCCTTCTATTTCCTTGTTTATCTTATATTTAAAGCCCTTTGATACTGCAAATAGTTCGTTACCTAAGCTTTCTAGTTTAACAGAAAAGAAATTTGTAGGTGGTGTACCAATAAAGGAAGCAACAAATTTAGTAGCACTGTCATGATATACCTCCATTGGTGTACCAATTTGCTCAATTACTCCCTTATTCATAACAACGATTCTGTCTGCCAAGCTCATAGCCTCTGACTGGTCGTGGGTTACGAATATAGTGGTAGAATGCTCCTTGTTATGAATATTCTTAAGCTCTGTTCTCATGGAAACTCTAAGCTTTGCATCCAGATTTGAAAGGGGTTCATCCATTAGGAATATCTTTGGTTTAACTACTATAGCTCTAGCTACAGCCACCCTTTGTCTCTGTCCGCCGGACATCTGTGCAGGATATCTGTCTAGTAAGGCTGTGATATCTGCTGCCTCTGCCGCTGCATAAACCCTCTTTTTAATTTCATCCTTAGGAACCTTCTTTAACTTTAAGGGATAAGCAATATTATCAAACACAGTCATATGAGGCCATACTGCATAACTTTGGAATATCATTGATACTCCTCTATCCCTAGGTTTCTTATTAAGTATGCTTTCCCCTTCTATTAAAATATCTCCACCAGATACTTCCTCAAGGCCAGAAATCATTCTTATAGTAGTAGTCTTTCCGCAGCCCGATGGTCCTAAGAATACTATGAATTCGCCCTTTTCTATAGATAGGTTCATCTTATTTACTATCAAAGGACCGTTTTTGCTATATCTTTTTTCTAAATCTTTCAACACTAAATAGCTCATTCTTATTCCTCCTATAATTCTACTCCGCCCCACATTTGGTTTACATATTTTCTAACAATGAAGGTGAATACCAAGGCAGGTAAAATTAATATTACACTACCTGCAGCAGCGTACTGTATGCCACTGGAGGTTGTTCCAATAGCCTTATATACAACCAATGCCAAGGTCTGATTTTCATTAGTTAATATCAATGCTGATATAGTATCATTCCAAGCTGCTAAAAATGCATACATGGAGCTTGCAGCCAGTGCCGGGAAGGCAAGGGGGAGTGTTATTCTCATGAAGGTGTTAAAGCCATTTCCTCCAAAGATATAGGAAGCCTCCTCCAGCTCCTTGTTAATTCCTATAAATATACTGGAAGTTATCCAGGCTGTAAGAGCAATATTAGGAATGGAATATAATATTGCAAGACCTATTAAGGTATCAAATAAGCCAAACTTAATTAACAGCACTGCCATAGGAATACTTATTCCAACTACCGGGAACATTCTAACAATCAACATTCCCACATTTATGGTTTCCTTAAATTTAAAGTTGTATCTTGCCATAGCATAACCGGCAAGGCTTCCTATGGATAAGGATATCAATATAGTGTATAAGGCAACGATAATACTATTCTTTAAGGCCTTACTGGAGTTATTAACAATAGCAAAGAACTGTTTAAAGTTAAATAATAAGTCCTTACGATAGGTAAACTCCATTGGACCATTTTCTCTAGTTGCACTAAAATCCTCTAGTAGCTTTTCTCCTGATATGTTTACTCCATATTGTCTTTTAAAATGATTTTCTAGCTTGGTAGCATTCTTAGTTGTTATGATGGAACGATAGCCTTCTCCGTCTCCTTTATCATAAAAGAGCTCGTACTCGCCATTTTCTGCAGGAGCAACCTTTACCGTAACTGAGAAGCTAGGAAAGATTCTCTTTGGAAATTGGGTCATTTCCACATCGTTTGAAAAGGCAACAGTAAGGAAGAACAATATTGGAACTACAACTATAATCACCATTGTGGCTAGAATTATACTCACTACTGTTTTTTGAACAATATTTAATTTATCCATTACCTATTACCTCCTTTACTTGGTTTCTTGTTAGCTACCTTCAGATAAATTACTGTAGCTAGGAGCACTATAATTGTGGTAGTAAAGGATAAGGTAAAGGCAATCTTCTCACTGGTTGCCACGCCAGGTACCACGTCTACATAGAAGGCTATTCTTTCTACTAGGAAAGGCACCTTACTAAAGCCAAGTACCATTACTGCTATAGCCCAAACCTGAATTGCTGCAATCAGTCTTAAAATAACTGAAGTAACAATGGAAGGCTTTAATATAGGTAAGGTAATATCCTTAAATATTTGCCACTTGTTTGCACCGAAAGTATAAGCCGCTTCCCTAAATTCCTTTTGTATTCCCTGTAAACCTGCGGTTAAAATTATCATTACCGATGGTGTAACAGTCCATGTATCTATTAATATTATTAAAAATACTGCTGCTAAGCCTTCTGCATTTAGAAAAACTATAGGTTCCTTTATAAGGTGTAAGGACATTAAAATACTATTTAGCCAACCATCCTTAATCAAACCAGTTTTCCAAAGTATCGCTACAGCGGTAGGAGTTATAGCCATTGGTATCATAGCTATGAACATTAGAAGCTTAGCTCCTCTAAACTTACGAGATAAAAGCACCGCTAGCAATAAGGCTATAAAGTATTGTAATACTACAGAAACTGCTGCAAATAAAGCAGTATTCATCACAGCTTTATCAAATAATTCCGATTGAAACATTAACTTAAAGTTTTCTGTTAAGGTAAAATTACCATTGGTATCAGTGAATACTTCCACCATTCCCGCAAGAACCGGTGCCAGCCAGAATACTGCGTAATAAATAAAGGCTGGTAACAATAATAGATAGGGTATCGACTTTTTATTTATAATACTGCTTGAGAATTTCTTCTGAGATTTTATACTTTTTACGTTACTCAATATTATTACCCCTCTACTTTTGATTTTTAAAAAACTTGGGGGATATTTTCATATCCCCGCCCATCATTTACTGAAAATCTATACCATTATTTTTTAAGCGCTTCTAATTTGCTCTGTAAATCATTAAAGTATGCATCATCTGGCACAGCTTTTAGCTCTACTATCTTGTTGAATAAGTCTCCATATAGAAGCTTAACTGCATTCCAGTCTGTGTACTCGGTTGATGGTACACCAGATACTATAGTAGTTTCAAGCATCTTAATTCCAGCATTCATTATAACGTCGCTAGATTCAAGCATATCTCCAACTTCCTTAATTGGGCTTAATAAACCTCCCATTTCTACGCAAAGCTCATAGTTAACCTTTGGATCTAAAACATATTTTATAAACTGTTCAGCCAATTCCTTGTTCTTTGTTCCCTTTTGAATTCCATAAGTCCAAGCACCTGCTGTAGAACCTGCACCTTTAGGTCCCTTAGGAGCTGCACCAACAATGTAGTCGTTAGGAGAAGCTGCATAAGCTGTACCTACTGGTCCCATGTGTGCAAAGGTCAACCAAACGTCTCCGCTCTTTAAAGGATCTGTTGGAGCAGTGTATTGATTCTGTTCTGGATAGAAGGCATTACCTTTAGCCATTTCAGCAATTATATTCATAGAATTCTTAAAGCTTTCGGACTTAAATTCTGGGAATATAGCCCCATAAGCTAAGCCTAATCCACCCATTGGGTAAAGTAACTGTGAACCTGTCATATTAGTTGGGAACATTGTTTTACCTACGCCTTCGCCCTTTGCAATATTATTTGCCCATTCAGCATATTGCTCCCAAGTGATTCCGTTAACAACATCCTCTTCTGTAACTCCAGAAGGTAGGTATTTTAAAGCCTTTTTATTAGCAATTGTAATATAAACGTCAAAAGTTACTGGAACGAAGTATCTCTTACCATCCTTAGTAGTTGAATTATCAAACATGTTAGTTACAGTAGAGCCACTGCTTTCAACAAGGTCGGTAATATCCTCTACCCATCCACCATTTACATAAGGTGCCATGTTAGCAGTATCTATAAATAGTACATCAGATACAATATTACCAGTTTCCTGTTCTGTGCTAACCTTCTTTATGGCATCTGCCTGTGTTATAAAATCAACCTCCACCTTTGCATTGTGCTTCTTCTCAAAATTCTTAATAAAGGTGTTGATTATGTATTCCTTTTCATGTGGCTGAGGTGTACCAGAATAGATAAGCTTTAAAACCTTTGGTTCTTCCTTTTTTGTACCTTCATTTCCCTTTGAAGCACATCCCGTTAACACTGAACCTACACCTAAAACTGTAGTAAGAACTATGGCTAATAATTTTTTCTTCATTATTATTCCTCCTAAATTAATTAAACCTTACAGTTCCTTTTATTAATGCTTTAATAAAAGTTTTCCTAATCAAACCTCCCTTTATTATTCTTTAATTCTATAAAGATTTTATTAGGGCATTAAGTCAAGGAAACGTTTTCTTGTTGCTCAGCTCTTTACTGAAAACTTACTTGTTAATTAAATTATATTTTCATCGAAACGTTTTTACAAATCGTAATAAAAGCCATTAAATAAAATTAGCTTATATATACTCTCTATATCTTTTTATTTTGCTTTAAATTGTTCTTTCTTCTGAAAGCGTTTTTTTACTCTATTGCAACTTAATTATTTCATGGTATAATTTTAACAACGACATAATATAAAGAAATACTTAGGAGGATTTCTTATGAGTTCGAATATAAAAGATGTAGCTAAGCTGGCCAACGTCTCCATTTCTACAGTTTCAAGAGTCATTAATAATGCTCCCAACGTCCAGCCAGAAACAAGAAAAAAAGTAATGGAAGCTATCGAAAAGCTAAACTTTAAACCAAATAGAATAGCACAAAGCCTAGGCGGAGGCTCCTTTAATTCCATCGGAATAGTGGCAGCCCGTTCCTCCAACCAAGCTTTTATGCCGCTAATACTTCAATCCATAGCTGAAGTAGCAGACAAAAGAAACTATGAGATTATTCTAAATAACGCCATAGATGAAAAGAAGGAATTAGAAAAATGTTTATCAATGATTGATAGTAAGGTTGTTAAGGGCTTACTACTTTTAAGCTCAAAGGTAAATGACTTACTGATAGAAAAGCTTTATGAATTACGCTTTCCCTTTGTAGTTTTAGGAAAGGTATCTAACGATTACTTAGCCAAGAAGGTTTATACCGTAGATACAGACAATATCGCCGACTGTAAAGAGGCCATAAACTATCTAATAAACTTTAACCACAAAAGAATCGCTTGTATACACGGCCCCTTAAATTACGTAGGCAGCAAGGAACGTTTAGACGGCTACATAGAAGCTCATAAGGAAGCTTCTTTACCAGTAGATTATTCCTTAGTGGTGGATGGAGGATATGACATAAATCAAGCCTATGAAGCTACCTTAAAGCTTCTTAAAAACGATAATCCTCCAACAGCTATTTTCGCCACAGATGATATTAAGGCCGTAGGAGCATACAAGGCTATTACAGAGCTAGGCTTAAAAATACCTGATGATATATCTATTATTGGTCATAACAATTATGATATATCCCAAGTAACCAATCCTCCCCTTACCACCATTGATGTTCCAATCTCTAAGTTAGGGCAGGTAGGTACAGAAATACTTTTTGATTTGATAGACGGCAAAACCCCACCAGTGAGAACTATATTGGAAACCAAATTTATAATCAGAGAATCCTGTAGACCACTATGATGATAAAAGGTAAATAGTATAATATGGTTTTATATGATACTGCTGTGCACGAACTGTTGCGCAGCAGTTATTTTATATCAAATATCCTTGTCAATGCTTGTCCTAACATCCCCTTATATATCCATCAACCCTTTTTTGAAACAAAGCAACATAGTTTAAATATAGACATTTCACTTTTAGAGACAAGAACACAAAAATAGAGTGGCAAGCCACTCTATTCGCAAGCTACTCTATTTTGCTTTGAACCTCCAATATGTGCTGGCGAAATCACCTTTTAGTTCTGGTATAACAAGGCCAGCGTACATTAATTCATCTCCACCATACACTTGATCTGTGCCAAGAAGCTGATAGTCCTTGTTTTCATCTAACCCTCTCAATTTAAGTATAGATATTAAGGGTGCATTGGCTTGGGACAAAATTCTATAATAGAACACTACTACTTCTCTTTTATCCTCCGTTACAAAAAGCCAGGCTGTATCGTTGCCTTCAAAAGGACTACGCAATCTATAAAAATCACCAAACTGAATCAATTCCCTTATTTCCTTATACTCAGCCACCTGCTTTTTAACCCCTTCCTTTTCCTCTGGGGTAAGACAGGTTAAATCCAACTCATAACCTAAATTCCCCGCCATCGCTACATGACCTCTCATATCTAGGCTGGTACTTCTATGAACCTGATGATTAGGCACCGCAGAGACGTGGGCTGCCATGGTAATTGGAGGGTATACCATGCTGGTGCCGTATTGGATAAAGAGCCTTTCAACAGCGTCAGTATCGTCACTGGTCCAGGTTTGAGGCATATAATATAGAATTCCCGGATCAAACCTGCCTCCACCACCAGAGCAGCTTTCAAAGAGTACCTCTGGAAAGGCACTTGTGATTCTGTTCATTATATCGTATAAGCCTAGCACATATCTATGGGCTGTTTCCCTCTGTCTCTCTTGAGGCAAAAAGGCCGATCCCATCTCTGTAAGATTTCTATTAAAATCCCACTTAACATAGCTTATAGGTGCGCCGGCTAATATTTTGCATACCGCATCCACTATATAATCACGAACATCCTTATTGGTTAAATCCAGCACTAGCTGATGTCTGGATTTGGTTCTTCGTCTATTTGGCACATGGATACACCAATCTGGATGAGCCCTATACAAATCGCTATCTTCAGATATCATTTCTGGCTCAAACCACAAGCCAAATTGTAGTCCCTTGCTATTTATTCTTTTCACTAAGTCTTCCAATCCCTCTGGTAGCTTTTCCCGATTCACATACCAATCTCCAAGGGAGCTATTGTCACTATTTCTCTTTCCAAACCAACCGTCGTCTAGCACAAAGAGCTCTAGCCCTAGTTCTGCTGCAGTAGAAGCAATAGCCTCCAGCTTTTCTACAGTAAAATCAAAATAGGTAGCTTCCCAATTATTTATCAGAATAGGTCTGCTCTTAAGCTTAAAAGCACCTCTACAAAGATTATTTCTGTATAGCTTATGGAAGGTTCTAGACATATCCCCTAAGCCCTTATTTGAATATACCATTATCACTTCAGGGCTTTGAAAACTCTCTCCCGGTTCCAAGAGCCAAGCAAAATCAAAAGGATTTATACCCATAGAAAATCTAGCAGTTTTAAATTGATCCACCTCTACCTGAGCTATAAAATTACCACTGTATACTAAGCTGAAAGCAAAGACCTCTCCCTGCTCCTCATCAACATTTTTGCTAACAAGGGCCGCAAAGGGATTCTGTTGATGGCTGCTAGCCCCTCTTCTACTTTCAATAGCCTGCATACCACTTCTCAGAGGTCTTTTTTCTATATGCCTCTCCCTGCCCCAAGCTCCAGAAAGGTGCATAAATTCATAGTCTGAGCAGGAAAAATCCACACTAGCACTTAGAGCCCTTAATAGTTTTAGCCTTTCCTTTCCCTTATTTATAAACTTAACCTCCCGGCTAATAGCATTATACTTTTCAAAAACAGTGTAAGTAAGCAGCACTTCCAAGCCACAAAGTTCATCAAAAAGGATAACTTCTAAACTTTCTGCCTCCTCTTCTCTCTCCACATAGGTAGATGGAAGTCCCTCTAAGACCTTCTTCCCTTTAAAAATCCTATGAGACTTATACCTTAAATCCGTTATAGTTGAACCATTTTCCAGCTGCACCTGATAGGCAGGGCTTCTAAAATCGCTATTTCCATAGGCAGGATACTCGCAAAGAAGAGTATCTAAGGAAAAACTCTCATCAGGATCGTCAGGAGTAGGCGCTTGAGGCTTTCTGCCATATGGAATAAATCTAGATAAATCCTGACTCCTTATCTTATTACCCCAATAAATATGAGCTAAATATCCATCCCTATATACCTGAAATATGTAACTGCTATTACCTGCCTGTAAATGAAAGGTTCTATTCTTTTCATAAAAACTAATTGGCATACCCTCAACTCCTTAGCTATTATACATATACTATAATTTCATCTATTAATGTATATTTCCTCCCCATTATCCACAAGTCTAGAGCACCACAAGAACTCTTTGATATAGTAAGCTTACTGGTTTCAATATTTATATTCAACCTTTCTCCCTGCCAATACAGACTAAAGACAAGCCTCTTCCAAGCCTTTGGCAGCTTTGGCTCAATATATAAACTACCATTATTGTTAATGATTCCACCAAAACCCATTACTACCGCTAACCATATCCCTCCTAGAGAAGCAGCATGGATACCATCATTTGAGGATATAGGATTCTCCCCCAAATCAATTTCCGCAGCCCTTTTGAAGAACCTATAGGCAGTCTCGGTATCGTCAAAATCATTAGCCACAATGCTGTGCATTGCAGCACTTAAGGAGGAATCATGGATGGTTCTCCTTTCATAGAAGTGCCAATTTGCCTTTTTGACCTCCTTATCAAAGCTATTTCTAAGCAAATAGATTAACATAACTACATCCGCCTGCTTTAAAATCTGCATATCTATAATTTGAGCTCTTGTATAGTCCTTAAGTATAACTTGCTTTTCTCTAGAATTTTTATATTTTTCTAGGTCAATGCAAGGCTTATTTAAGAAGCTGTCATCTTGAGGAATAATACGGTCTTCATTAGGCTGGGGCAGGTAAATTCTATCTAACACCCCTTTATAGCCATTAATTCTGTCCTTTAAACCTAAGCTTTTCTCTAGCTTCTTTAAATTAGACCACTGCCTATGCTCTGCCCGCTCATATAAGTCAACAGCTGTTTTTATGCTGTAATGGGCCATATAGTTGGTATAGGCATTATTATCAATGTGCTCAGTATACTCATCTGGTCCAATAACATCCCTGATTTCATAACGACTTTTATCCTTGTTCCACTGTAGCCGTCTAAACCAAAATTCAGCACATTCAAAAATTATTTCACCGCCGAAGGAATTCATGAATTCTTCATCACCAGTAGAAAGGTAATAATTCCAAACGGCAAAGGCTATATCAGCAGTAATATGATGCTCCTTGATACCAGACCACACCTTAGTAGCTTTTCCTGTCAAAATGTTTATAGCTGCCCATTCGGGAGTTTCCTCCTCCCCAGTGAGAGCAGACTCCCAAGGATACATGGCTCCAGCGTATCCAAATTTCCTAGCCTTATTCCTAGCTCCTTCAAGGGTATTGTATCGATACATAAGAAGCTTTCTAGCTACTTTAGGCATAGTATATTGAAAATAAGGCAAAATAAATATTTCCGTATCCCAGAATACATGGCCCTTATAACCTTCACCGGTAAGAGCCTTTGCCCCGATGCTAAAGCGATCATCATGAAAAGGAGTCATAATTAGCAGGTGGTATTGAGCAAATCTAACTGCAAGCTCATCAAAATCATTTTCTGATTCAATTTCTATTTTTCCATTATCCCAATACTCTCTCCACTTCCTTCGGCTACCTTCCAGCAGCTCATAGTAGCTACACTGGCTCCTTTTTATTATGTGCTTTAAGGACAGCTCTTTTAACTCTTCTAAATCCTTGCAAGCATCCTTATCTAGGCTAGTAAAGACATTGCTTATCTTTTCTAAAGCTACTGTGTCGCCCTTAGATGCAATGGTTTTCAAAGCACAGTATATACTTCTTCTTTGCAAGAAGTAGCTTGGTTTAGTCTCCTCTGCCTCCTGATTTCTATAAAGCTTTATAGTGCTGTTAATAGCAAAATGAACCTTAGAATGGGTGGTAGTTTGAATAAGCTGCATATACTTATTATGGTACACTCTTTTATCCCCATCATGGAAGTGCTGTACTCCAGAGTTAGTTTGCCTTCCGTTTATACCAGTTTTAAAACTTATTTCTGCAGACCCTGTAAGAGCTGTAATTTCCACTGTCATCCCTATGAGATGAAGATCCTCTAAAGACACAAACCGTCTAAACAGCAATTTATACCTTTCACCCTTGCTATTCTCCCAAAGGATCTCTCTAGTAAGCTCTCCATCCTTCAAATTTAACTGGCGACTATATTCAAGAACCTTACCCCTATCAAGAGAAAACTCTTCCCCATTTATATCTATAAGTAGTTCTGTTACATCTGCGGCATTAGGTAGCTCTGTTACCTCATATTCATCAAAGTTATTGTAGGTTCCTGCTACAAAAAGATTCCTAGTTTGACCTACGTAAGGTTCCTCTAGCGCAGACCTCAATCCCATGTACCCATTGCCAAGGGCCATAATACTTTCGCATTTACCTTGATAGTTCCTATGAAATTTTACTTCTTCCACTATCCAATTCTTATATTCTTCTCTACCACAACTATAGCTTAGCATCTCCATTACTCCTTATTTATAGTTTTATAGAACAGCCTTTTTGGGCAGATTCATAAAAGCCATCAATAATCCTTTGCAGGGTTAGGCCTTCCTCTGCACTACAAATCATACTCTCTCTTCCTAGACATGCGTCGATAAAGCTTTTTATACTTTTACTATGCTTATCATTGTCTGGCAGGAAGGGTAACTCTATATCCATAAGACTCCCATGCTTTTCGCTATAAATAACCGGCGGAAAAACAGTAGCTCCAGCCTTTTCTCCAAATAAATTAACATTCATCAGGGAACGTTCCTTCATATTTAGTGCAAAGGAACTTTCCAACATTAAGCTGGCTCCATTTTTAAATCGGATAAAGCCAAAGGCAGAATCTTCTACTGTAAATTTAGCAGGGTCCCAGTTGCCCATAAGACCAACTCCGCCCCTCTTACCAATCCTATCGTAGGTCACCGCAGAAACATAATCCACCTCTGGATAGCCCATAAGATATAGAGCAGTGTCTAGCATATGAACCCCAATATCAATAAGAGGTCCCCCTCCTTGAATATCCTTATTTGTAAAAACACCCCAACCTGGAATTCCTCTTCTTCTTAAAGCCTGAACTCTAGCAGAGTAAATTTCACCAAAGTCACCAGCATCAATAAACCTCTTAATAGCCTGAACCTCTTCACCTTGCCTAAAATGTAAATTATAGGTCAGTATTTTACCCTTTTGCCTTGCTGCCTCAGTCATCCTTTCTGCATCAGCCTTTGAGGTAGCTGGTGGCTTTTCACAAAGCACATGGCATCCATGGTTTAAAGCAGCTATCACTGCTTCTGCATGAAATTTATTAGGAGTACATACACTAACTGCATCCAGCTCAACATTTTTGAACATTTCCTCATAACTGGAGAAGTAATAAGGTATATTGAATTTTTCTGCCATATATTTAGCTCTTTCTAGATTTACATCAATGATTGAAAGCGTTTCTACATCTTCTGAATACTTTATATAGTTTGGCATATGGGTCGTTTCTACAATTTGGCCTGCACCGATAATTCCTAATCTTAACTTTCTCATTTCATCCGTCCTTTCTCCCGTTATAAAAACGTTTTCTTGAATTGATATTATCATTTTATCCTTAGCAAGTAAACTCTTAAATTGGAATATAATTCGAAATATTTCTAATATAATAGCAAATACTCCCTATAAGCTTCATTTATTTTACAAAGTCAGCCAATTAGCTTTTGATTAATGCAGCCCTTAATATTTTTTCATTATTTATGGAAAAATAATTATATTTAATTTACTAAAGGATAAAGAGGTACTCTATTATGGGAAAGAGGTCAGCAGAAAAGAGATTAACTCAGGCTTATAAAAATGCGAAAATTGAATTTTTTGATAACAGCTCTAAATACATCTTTTTTAGTGACTGCCATAGGGGCGACGCTACCCCCTCCGATGAATTTGCAAAAAATCAAAATATCTATCTATTTGCACTGGAATATTATTTTAGAAACGGCTTTACCCATGTGGAGCTAGGAGATGGTGATGAGCTTTGGGAACACTCTAATTTTAAGCATATTAGACTGGCCCACGATGAGGTATATGCATTATTAAAAAAGTTCTACGATGCTAATAGACTGATTATGCTCTATGGTAACCACAACATATGCTTGAAATACAAAAGCTTTATAGAGAAGAATTATTATAAATTTTACGATGATTACAATGAAGAAGATATAGAATTGTTTCCCGGAATAACCGTCCATGAAGCAGTGGTATTTAAGCATAGAAATACAGGTCAGGAAATACTAGCAGTCCATGGTCATCAAGGGGATATAATGAACGATAAACTGTGGGGCTTTAATATGCTATCAGTAAGATATTTTTGGAGATTTTTTCACTCTATAGGCTTTATAAATCCAGCCAGCCCTGTTAAAAATGCAGAGCAAATACATAAAATCGAACGAATTTACAAGCATTGGATTAAGGCCAACAAAATTATGATTATCTGCGGTCATACCCACAGACCTCACTTTCCTAAACGGAATGAACTACCTTACTTTAACGACGGCTCCTGCGTTAGAGCCAGCGGTATACAAGGTATTGAAATAGAAAATGGAGAAATAAAATTAATAGAATGGAGAATAAGAACAGATTTATCTGGAGATCTTCATATTAAGAGAAAAATTCTTAGAGGTCCGAGACCACTGGAAGTCTTTGATTTAAGGAATAAGAACTAATAGGCGGGATAAGTACTGGTAAGACCAGTGACTTTTTAGGGGCCTGAAGAAATTATTATGGTTAACAATTCAAAGGGACTATTGCACAACCAACAACTTCACCAGTTATGCAACAGCCCCTCATTCTTACTTCTAAACCCTATCTTTTGTAATACCGTCTAATTTTACAGCAGATTCTCTTATATCCTTCATTAAATCTCGTATAGTTTCGATACTTCGGTCTTGCTCAGAAATTGTTGCTAGCATTTCTTCTGTGGACGCTGAATGCTCCTCTGCTATGCTAGCGATACTTTCTGCCTGCTCTTGTACCTTCCTAAACAATTCGCTAGTAAATTCAACAACCTTTACTTCCTCATCAATACAGCTATCTATGTTGTTAAAGGATGCCTTAATATTGTCAAAGTTCTTGTTTACCTTATTAACAATTACTTCCCCTTCTTTAACAGCCTCATTACCGCCTCTTACTTCATGTAAAGCAGATGTAGTCTTATTCTTTAATTCATTTATTATTGTTGAAATAAAGCCAGCAGCTTCTGAGCTCTGTTCCGCTAACTTTCTAACCTCTTCTGCTACAACAGCAAAGCCCTTTCCTTGTTCTCCAGCTCTAGCTGCTTCAATTGCAGCATTTAAGGCCAAAAGATTAGTCTGATCTGATATCTGGGTAATGGTACTTAAAAATTTATTAATTTCATCCATAGATTTCTCTAGCTCTGTTACTGTAGATAAGGACTGGGCAATAGCATTCTTAATTATATTCATTTGCTTGTCCATATCAGATATATGCTCTGCACCCTCTTTTACAACATCGCTAGTTTTAACAGAAACTTCTGACATTTTATTAGTGTTTTTAACTATTTCTTTAATACCATCATCAGCCTTCCTTATCATATTGCTGATATCATTAATACTAGAGGCTTGTTCAACTATTCCCTTTGCCACATCATCCATTATGGCCATTATGCCACTACTTCCTTCTCTAAGAGCTTCAAGATTTTCATTGCAGTTATTTATATCATTAATTAAAACTAAAGAGCTACTCTCTATTAAATCCACAAGATTGTTAGTATTTTCTGCAGCGGTTACCGCTTCTATTTCCTTGTTACTGGACTTTTCAATTAGTTCGTTACCCCATTTAGCAACAAAGTATAGAATAAAAATACAAGCATTCACAGCAAAGGCTTCTGAAATAAGCTTTTCTGTTAAATTATTTGGCAGTAAAAATCCGAAGCCTACAGCAAAAAGATCAAAAATAATTGCATATGCAAGCAGTAGCTTTTTATTTAAGTACAATGTAATAAAGGAAACATTTATAATAATAGACACTAGAAAATAGTCTAAATTCTTATTAGATATAATCCCTAACATGATAAAAAGAAAATAAGTATAACATAAAATAATACCTATTTGCGGTTCAAGCTTTTTAAGTTTATATAGAACTGCAGCCACTATTACTCCTAGCACGAGCACTCCAAAATTAACATTTAATTCAACTACACCTCTTACTATTCCTAGTACGGCTAAGGCCACCATTCCAAACATGACCCTCAGTGAAATTTTATTAACCCTATTTACATGACTGGATATTCCAACTGTTTTTTCCATAATTACTTCATCACATCCTTCGTTTTAATATAAATTATAAATATATTATCGTTTACATTAAAATATTATAAACCATTTTTCGAAAAATTTAAACATTTTCATTGCCTGAAATTCTTATTTTTTATGGTTGAAGCAATTTCTGGAATTAAAATAAGCTAAGTTGATCTATATACTTCTTTTCTTCAAATTCATGCAAATATTTAAAGATTTTATTGTTATCACAAACTATATTATGCTTTTTACATTCCTCGTAAAAAATTTTCATCAAGCTATTATTGTTGTCACTGTATACTTCATAGGAATAACCATATTTTTTATGATACACTTCTTTTAAACCTGGAAAATTCTCATCTAACTTTTTATAAAAGTATTCTCTATTACCATCCCTTAAGGTTAGTCCCATGCCAAAGCAAAGAATTCCATACACCTTTGCCTCTATGCAATAACTCAATATGCCTCTTAAATTTTCTTCCGTATCATTGATGAAGGGTAAAATAGGGTCTAACCATACCACCGTCGGAATATTGTTATCCCTCATAACCTTCAAAACTTCAAAACGTCTTTTGCTGGTGCACACATTAGGCTCTATAATTTTACACAGCTCTTCATCATAGGTTGTTAGGGTTATTTGCACCACAGCCTTTGTCTTTTCATTAATTCTCTTTAATATATCTAAATCTCGCAAAATCCGATCAGATTTGGTTTGTATACTAACACCAAAGCCATACCTTTCAATTAATTCTAAACATTTTCTTGTATGCTTAAGCTGATTTTCTATAGGTACATAGGGATCACTCATAGCTCCTGTCCCTATCATACATTTCTTCCTCTTACTTTTTAAGGCATTTTCTAAAAGCTCTACCGCATTTATTTTCACTTCCACATCTTCAAAGGGATGCTGCATATTATAACAGTTGCTTCTAGAATCGCAATAGATGCACCCATGGGTACAGCCTCTATATAGGTTCATACCATTTTGAGCTGATAAAATTCCTTTAACTTCCTTAAAATGCATATTTCTTTCCTTCCTGTATTATTCGCAATCTTTCTAGTAAAGGCTAGTATTTTTCATTTATCTTCAGTGTTTATAAGCAAATCCAATTCACTTGAAAGGCCTTTTTATTGGAGGTTGCCCTTTTCCCGTCTAATAGGCCAGCTTTAGCTAATAAGACTGAACCTGTTCAGATTGACAGGTTATATATCAATATCCTTGGCATCTAATGGCAGGCGTCTTACAGCTTTCAAATATCTAGTCATATTTTCATCCTCCTTAATAGGATAGTTAAAGCCAAAGTGTTCCCCTACCTCTTTTCCTAGAATTCTAAATAAATCTCCTGCTACAAACATTGCATCCCATACCTTATCCTTATTGCTGTCAGAATAAGTTTTCTCATACATTGTCCAATAGCTTTCAGGAAGATACTTTTTAAAATATTTTCCCATCTTGCCAGCAGAAACCTTGAAATCATTCTTTAAACCAATCCACCAGGAAACCATATCATTGAGCCGTGATCTTATGATGGAATCAAACATTTCCTTGGCATAAGGTAATTCATCCCGCCACAATCCTTTTGCCACATTTTGCAGGCACCACCAAAAATCATTACAGCAGCAATCATAGAATCCTTCTGTAGGTCTCTTGACCCAATAGTCTTCGTCTGTTGGTGCTCCTATTTTTGGAAGGCAATTGTCCTTGTCTAATAGAGGAATTGTTAGCTTATCCTGTAGATATACTTTTTTCATATACTCCTTTGTCTGAATATGAAGGTCTATCCTATTACCATCGGTAAAGAGCATTAAGTAGCCATAGTTACTTTCAAAGTCCGTTGACTTGCCACAGTTTTTACTTAGCCTATCTGGCTCCTGTAATATTATTAAATCACCAAAAACATCAATCCAGTGGTCATCTTCTATAAAGGAAGCAGTTTCTGTCACCACATAGACAATATCATAGTCCTGGAAAATATCCTTTGGTGCCTTAACATTAGTTCTTGATCCGTTCATGTATACAGCCCTGATACGTTCATCCCTTTGGGCTACCCCTAAAATTAATTCAAACATTTCTTTTTCGCTTCTCATTTAATCACCTCAAAATATGAGAACTGTCTACGAAAAGTTAATTGCATTTTTCATAGCTCTGCCCTCTTAATCCTATCTAACATTTTTTTCCTTTCTTAATTTACAACCGTAAGCTGACATAATAGCATATACAGCCAATTATATACATTACTTTTCATAATAATTACCACCTCTACTTTTTTCTTAAGTATATTAAAGCCAGTTATTATGTACAATAGAGCTATTCCTATGTTACAAATAGGCTAGTCTAAGTTGCATTTAAGTAGATGGTAATATTATTCAAAAAACATTGCTTATCTCTTCAAAGTCTTCAAAATAGTAATCAGCATATCTTTTTATGGCCTTCAGCTCCTTTATATCCCTTTTTAAAAAGTAAACCGTTAAAGCAGTATTAATACCTAGTGCTTTAGCACCTCTTAGTTCATCAGAACCGCCATCTCCAATAAAAACGGACCTTTCTGGATCCACCTTCATTCTTTCCAAAGCCCGTAAATATATCTCTAACTGGGGCTTTATATAACCTACTTCGCAGGAAAATACGGTCTCATCAAATAGCTCCTGCAAAGGGGATTCATTCCAATACTTAATATCAATAACATCCGCATTGCTAATTAAACAAAGCTTCTTGCCCCTTCTTTTTAAATTTTGCAGCACCTTTAAAACCTTTGGCTCTACTTCCATCAAAGCCCTTTTATATCTTTCTTCCCTCAAGCTTAAAATTTCATTCTTCTGCTGCTGGCTAGCCTTTATTTTCATCTTAGCCAGTATATCGTCAATTATCTTTTCAGGTTTTCTTACCTTTCCTAATGCTCTTTTTCTGTACAAGTTCTTATCCTCTGCATATCTTTCCCACTCTGCTTCTGTTATTCCTAATACATCATTCTCGTTTTTCAAAGCATTATTCTTCGGTTTTATTAAAGTAAAGAATAGGTCGAAATATATAACCTTTATATCCTTCCTCATACCGAAACCCCACTTTGACTACTTTTTAGTTTTTGCCGCCTTTGCTAATGCCTTTTAAAAGAAGCTGCACAAGTTCAAGAGAATTTAAGGCTGCCTTTGCCATATTGCTCTCAAAATCCTCTGCTCCAGTTTTATCTGCCCTATCAGATATGGAGCGAATAATTAAAAAGGGAACTCTATTTGCATAGCAAACATGAGCAACGCTAGCACTTTCCATATCCACACACAGGGGATTAAACCTTTCTATTAGTGCCCCTCTTTCATTCTCTGTAACAAAAGCTTCTCCAGTTATAATCCTACCTGTGTAGCATTTGCAGTTTAGGGACAAGGAATCTGCCACCTTATTACATAATTCAAATAACTTATCATCTGGCCTAAAATATATATCCTTCATCCATGGATGATATTCTGTTAAAATCCCCGGTGCCACATCGTGATAGGCTATTTCATTGCCAATAACTATATCTCCTATGTTAAGCTTCTCATTTAAAGCTCCTGCCACTCCAGTTAATATTAGATGGGTAACTTGGAACTTACTGATTAGTATTTGTGCCGCAATTGCAGCATTAACCTTGCATACTCCAGAGAATACCGCTACTACTTCTATGCCCTCATAAAAGCCTGAATAGAAATTAAGCCTTGCCTCTTCTTCTTTTACCTTAACTGTCATCTTGCTCATTATGAAAGGCATTATTTCTCTTTCTGTCGCACTTATTAACCCAATCCTCATGATCTTCCCCCTTCCACCGCACTATCAATAATACTTTTTACATTATTGTCGGTTCACCCTTATATACAAAAATATCCACATAGAAAAATTATACCATCTACCCTAATTTTTATAAAGAAAAACACCTTTTTGTTCCACCCATTCTATGAAAAATTAAAAGGGCTACTTCCTAAACTTAGGCGAGCAACCCTTTAAATCCTTAATATTAATGTAACTCTGGGAAAAAGATGCCAATGAACGTGACTATCTCCATTACCAAGCAACTCATAGTTCATCTTTTCAGGCTTAAATACCTTATAAACTGCTTCTGCAACAAGGCTCATTTCTTCAAGGCACTTCATTTTGAAATCATGAGCTAGCTGATGCAATTCTGTAACATGTTCCTTACATAAAAATAGTGTATATCCTTTTATCTAATTCATCTTAGCCTTATCCATAAATTCACTTATGCTATTTACTCTAGCAGCAAGCTTAAGCCACTTTTTTAATCTTTCTATATCAGCTTCTTTCTCTACCAGCTTCTTAACTTCTTCTGATACAGTCCCTACCTCTTCAAGAAGTTCTAATATATCTCCCTTTTTGATTCTAATTTCCCCTCTTTTTTCCTTCTAATTTACCTTCTATTTTTCCTTCTTCCTTAATCTTAGGATTATAAAAAGTTTCAACCATTTCTCTAACCTCCTCACTAAGGTAATTTAATTTATCTATCTGTCCTAATAAGTATTTTATTAAATTCGTCATGGCTACAGTAAGATCATTGTAGACTGATGCATCTATTTTACTTTCACTATATAAAGAATCTAAGTATTCTAATATCTCTCTAGTTAAATTTAATATTTCATCTTTGATTTCCGCTATCAATATATTATATTTTTCGCTATCTTCTTTAAGTCTTCTTAATATATCAATTTGTTTCTAATTGAAAACACCTTTAGGGGCAATAGTAAATACATATTATCTTTATACAATTTTTCTAAATCATATTTCCATAGCTTTAGGGCTTTTGTACTATACGAAAAAGATTGGCCATCACTAAATCTTAATATAAATTAGTCTACTCTGATTATCATGTCACAGGCTTCTTTAGTAAAATAGGCATAGTTTTTTACCGATTCTGTTATAGCCTCTTTGTTAAGATAGGTAATATGAGCATCATAGCTGATATTGTTGCCATATAAGCTGTTCAATAGATCTATAATTGGTCTCTTGTCGTGAATATAAAATAACTTTTTCATTATCTCATCTAATTGAACTCTACTAATGTACTTATTTTCTTTTGGTTCTCTTATTTTTAATAATGGTAAATTAAAATTAATATAATACATAAAAAACACCTCTATGAAGATTATTGCCAAATAGAGGTGTTTTAATCAAAAACAAGATTTTTATTTTTTGAACGTTACTTCCTCATCCTTATTAAATAAAATATATTTCTTATCCTCATAGGTCTCTCCCAAATGCTTAGCATAAAACTCACTATTCTTCACAAATTTAAAGCCGCATTTCTCTATAACTCTTCTGGATTGGTTGTTAAAACTAAAGTGTCCTACGGTTAGGGCATCTAGTTTATAGTCCTCAAAGCAAAATCTAATCACTTCCTTTACCGCTTCAGCCATCAGTCCCTGCCCCCAGTAATCCTTAGATAATACGTAACCAATTTCCTTAACCTTTAAGTTTGCATAGTTACTATCATCATCGGCCCTAGATTTGTGTAATCCAAGAGAACCAATTACCTTGTTATTCTCTTTATATACAATTGCAAAAACATGTCTGCCTGAAATAAAGGACTGCAACATTTGCTTTGAAACCTCAATAGACTCATGGTGCTTCCAGCCTGCCATCTCACCTACACCTTCCACAGAGGCATATTCATAAAAATCATTTAAATCTTCCTCCTGCCAAGGTCTCAAAAGCAATCTATCTGTTTCTAGAGTAATATTTGAAATATCAATACTTATATCCATAATACATCACTCACTTAAATTTAAAAAATACTTCTTTATACTTATCTAATCTTTTAACCCTGCATTAATTAACTTTTTTCATACTCCTCTAAATTTGGAAACTGTTTTTTTATACCTTCTTCAAAAACTACCTTCTATATGGCCCTCTATGCTTTCGTATATCAAACAGAGGCTCTATAAACCAATACTTTAAGAACTTGCCCTCTTGAAGCAATCTCAAAACTTCATCCTTACTTGCCCATTTCACCGCTTGTACCTCTTCATTTTGAAGGCTTAAATCCTTAATATCTATTTCCCTTTCAATAATGTAATAGTCATGAAAGCCATGATCAGAGTAAATTGTAAAAAATGGCCTTTCCTTTGATAAGTCAATTTTATAGCCTATCTCTTCAAGAGTTTCCCTTTCAGCAGCCTCTATACTGCTTTCTCCTGCTTGAGCACTACCTGAAACAGTAATCGCCCACATATTAGGCCATTCTTCTTTCCATGTCTGTCGTTGTTGGATTAATAACTCATTTTTAGAATTAAAAATACAAACATGAACTATAAGGTGAAAGTCCCCTTCCGCAAAGTCGCTACCTCTTTCCATAGTTCTACCTGTTAAATTTCTATTTTTATCGTATATATCCCAAATCTCCATCTTAGTTCCTCCCTAAAACATTCAATTTTTGCCTTAATCATTCCTCCTACACTAGCCTTAAAAGCTCCTCAAAACTATCAATAGCATAGTCATATTCCTTTACCTCTCCAAAGCCATATCTAGCATAAACAAAGGGAATTCCTGCAGCCTTTGCCGCCTTCTGATCTCCTTCAGTATCTCCTACGTAGATTGGACTCTTTAAGTTATTTCTCTCTATTATTAGCTTAATATTTTCTCCTTTAGTTAAGCCTGTTCTTCCTGGATTCTCAAAATCTAGAAAGTATTTTTCAAGCTTATGGGCCTTGAAAAAAGACTCAATATATCCACATTGGCAGTTGCTTACAATAAAAAGCTTATACTTCTTAGATAATTCCTTTAAAACCTCTTCAAGCTTAGGAAATAAAATACCTCCCTTTACTTCAAGTAGCTTACACTCATCTTCACAGCACTGTTTAACTATATTAAGTCTTTGATTATCATCTAGATTGGGGAAGAACTTTGCTGCAATAGCTTCTATAGTTAGTCCCATTACAGCTTTTATGTCCTCCACTGTCAGTTTACTTCTGCTTTCACCCAACTTATCTATGGTTTGATTCCAAGACTCAGCAACTGCTTCACTTGAATCCCACAAGGTACCATCTAAATCGAAAATTATACTATCAATATTCATAGCTCATCCTCCATTACCTTTAGTATATCACTTAACTTATCTTTCTGATCAAGGTTTCTATCTCTATCTAAAAATATGGTTTTTAACAGTCTTCTATTACCCCTTCCAAACTCTTCGCTGTGGAGTTCTGATATTTGAACAATCTTAAAACCATCAAAGCTATTAGGTATTTTGGGGCTTTGTATTATATTTTCAGTAACATTAATAGCTTCCTTACTCACTATCAATTCTATAATAAAAAATAGTATTAAGCAAAAATAGATAATAACAACCAATACAATGAACATTTCTCTCAAAACTAATGTAGGGTTCCAGCTTTAACCATTAATCTAAACTAGATCTCTATAATATCTTTTGAGACCTAAATAGATTAGTTACAGTCATGGAACCCCACATAAGGAATAACTTGAGTTATTAATGATTATCACTTGTCTTTGCCGTTTTTAACATTTATAATTTTATAACTTAATATGATAACAGCAAAAATAAAGGTTACTGAATTTGCAGCAATTAATGCTATATCCCCGATTCCTAGGCCATAAATTAACCAGCAAAAAACACCAACAGTAAACATGATATACATTACTAAAGATATGCTCTTTGTATCCTTAGTTTTTATTACTTGAATAGCTTGAGGAACAAAGGATAAAGTAGTCAGAGCTGCTGCAGCAAAGCTAAATATTATCATAATTTAATCTCCTCCCGGAGAGTATTATATCACATAAAATGTATCGAATGTTTAAATTTTTGTAGAACTTCATCGAATCATTGTAAATTTTCCTTTATTCTAAACTGAATAACAAGCCTACTGCTATCTACAGACAGGACAATAATGCTATAATCCAAGCCTTGTAGTAGCTGCAAAAAGTCCTTCATGTCATCCTCAAAGATATACAAGGTTTCCATCGCCTTTGTCTGAATTACATAGTTAGCACCTATTTTAGCTAAGATTAGATTTTCCCACTGTTTTACCTTAAAATTATTGTTTTTTAATGTGATAGTGTTGTTCCTGCTTGCTAACAGCTTTAACTGTTGCTCATACTGCTTTTTCAAGGCTTTATTTTCTTCAAGAAGCTTGTCTAAATATGCTGTGCTTTTATCCTTTTGAAGCTTTTCTTCTTCAAGCTCCTTCTTGAGATTTTCTATCTTTTGCTCTAGGGCTTTTAACCTTTTTTCTTTTAATTTATAATAGAAATTACTAAGAAACCTTAAACTACTGTTTTCTTGCTTTTTCATCTGTACTCCTTTATACATTGAAATATCAAATGGTGGTGAATTCTATGAAAGACTCTTTTAAGAATAGTATATCAAAAATTGTAGATAATACAAAAGCCTTAATAGATAGGACAGAGAAAAATATTAAATTTGAAAGCAACAAAAGCAACATTATTAAAGCCTTATACAAGCCGCTGATAGATAAAAAACTAGAAGAAAAGAATAGTCTTTCACAGGAATTAAAGAAGCTTAAAGAGGAGCATAATAGAGTAAAAAATCAAATTAGAAAAATTGAAGAAGAAATGACCCTTTATAATAAAAAAATAAATGCTCTAATAAAATTTCAGCATTTTGTATTAGAGAAAAAATTATAAGGCTGTTGCTCAACTAGCAAAAGCTGTTAGTTGCGCTACAGCCCTTTGCTTTTTTATTAGCTTTTTGCTGCCACCATAATTGTCTAGCAACCATCATTTAATATCGAGGATATTTGCCATTTCACTATGTTGCTTTGTTTCAAAATAGAGTTGACGTATAAAAGAAATATCAGAACAAGCCGTAAAATCTAATGATAAACTTCAATCTATAATTACCAACGTCTATTATTTGTTACATTGGCCTTAATACTATTTATATAGTCTAAGGCATTTCCCATTCCGTCTCTTCTATCAAAGTTTGCTGCTATAAGCATAGCCTGCTTTTTGCAATAAGATATTATATCTCCTATTTTATATTTTCCTTTTTCAGAATAAAAGGGAGTGTTTTCTGGCAAACTCAAAAGATATTCCTTTTTCCTGCTAAGGGTGGCAAGGCTTTCCCATAGCTGCCAGCTAGTTGTGAAGAAAACTAGCTTATGTCTTTCATTCCTTGAATCCAAAGCCCATTTCAAATGATCTGTGAAAATTTTAATTCCCATCAAGGGGTTTGTCATAGCATAATAGGTTATATATCCCTCTAAATATTCTAAAAAGCTTTCATTGTTTTGAATAAGCTTATAAGACTTGTCTACAATCTCCTTAGACTCCTGCAATCTACCCTGACTTATATAGTAAAGAAGAAACTTAGGATAGGTGATATGGGGTACCTCTTTACATTTCAGTTCGCCTTGAAATATAGGCTTAGCGGCCTTCATAGCCAGCTCATAATCATTTATAAAGAGATAATACTGTACATGAAAATCCAGTTCACAAGCATCACAATCACTTAATTCATCCTTAGTGCACTGCCAGTACCTATCAAAACTATCCTTAGCCTCATCTATCTTTTTCAAATACATATTATGCTTAGTCTTTATTTCGTAGTAATATCTCAGAGAATAACCATACTGAATACACCTATTTTTAAATTCTTGAGTTAAGCTATTAATCTTGCTCCAAGAAATTTGATAAAAGTCCACTGCATGATCTAATATATATTTAAATCCCCATAGTTGATGGAGTATATCTTCTTCCGTTACTTTGTCTATGTTGTCATCTATAAGGGATAAATATCTAGGAAAGGTAGTTATAATTTTTAGACGGTCACCATAAAACACGCTATTGTATATTAGCTCATATCTCAAATCCAACTGTAAAGGTAATATATTTTCATAGTCCGCCAGCCTTATAGCCTCCTCCAGCATAGTTATCTTCTTGCTGCCGTCAGGAATATCAGAGATAAAATCCAGCAATTGATTTAATTGGCTACTCATTTATTTATCCCCCATTCAACTAAGGATATTATTCCATCATTTAAAAGCTGCATCTCATTGTTTCTTAGAGGATAATGCCCCATAAGCAGGGATTGAACGTATAGCAGAGTAATGTAATTTTTCAGGGCTTCTTCGTCTGTTAATTTCATTAACTTTTGAACAACAGGATTATCATAATTAAAGCACAAGTTAGCATAGGAGTTTCCTTCAAATTCGTTAATGAATCCATCAAGTATATCTCCAAAGGCATCCTTTGTTTTTTCTCTGCTTTCTACCAAGTCTCTATATAGCATAGCATCGTTATCAATAGTATATAATACTGGTAACTCTATAGGCTTAAAATGCTTAATCTCCGCCTTGCACTTAAACTTATTCAAAACCACATTGGCTACCTTTATAAGCTTAAAGGATAATTCTTCCTCAGCATAGGTTAATTCCCCCATAATATGCATAACATCGGAATTATCCACTAATTCTACCCACTGGCCAGTGTACACATCTGGAAGCTTCTCAATAATTTCTGTTATGTACACATATCCACCATTTATTAGTAACTTGTTTTGAGCTGTAAAAATAGGAGCAATCTGCTTAAACTTTTCCACCGTATCTGTATACTGCAATCGGTAATATTGAGTTCTTAGCTCAAAGCCAGTTTTAATACCTTGTGAGGTTTGGAATAAAAGATAATCAAAAAAGGTCTTGTATAAGCCATCATTCTCTACTACCAAGCTTTTTATAGCTAAATCATGGATTTCCACAATTTTCGAAAGCTTTTTAGTATCTGTAGTAGCTATACGAGATAAGTAATTTACTATACATTGGCCTAGTTCCTTTTGAGTTTCTAATAAAGCCTCATCCTCATAAAAACCATCTCTAGAGGCAGTAGGCCTTAAACCATTAGAATTTATTACGCACTTTACGAAGAAGGCCCATTCTGGAAGTAGCTTATCCACCTCTTCCGTTAGCAGCATATTCTTAAGATAAATTCTATGAGATTTTTTCGCCCTTGGCCCTACCTTGTGTGAAAGTATAAAGGCATAGCCCTTTACTAGACCTGCTTTAGATTCTAAGGGAATGTAATCTATAAATTCTTCCCCAAATAGTTCTTGTCCCATAGCCAGTATATCGTTTTCATCAGAATTATCAACTTCCCAAATTGGCTTTTCTACATTCACTCTTACCTCTACACCGTTATTAATCAAATAAATTGGAATTGGTAAAGCTGAACCATAATATTTTATTAGCCGAAATACTCTATCTATGTCATAATAATTTTCACAATCCTCTTTAAATCTTAAATAAACCGTTGTTCCATAATCTAAACCACTACCTAAGTTCTTTATAGTATAAGTACCATCAGGCTTACCAATCCAATGATAGCTCTCCGTATCATTAATTGAGCGAGTAACTAGGTTTATTTCCTGGGATACCATGAAACAGGATAACAGTCCGATACCAAAATGTCCAATAAAGTCTTCTTGTATTTTTCCACTTATTAAATCTTTCTTAGAAGACTCACCCAAAATGGATATAAACTTATGTATTTCCTCTTCTGTTAAACCGATTCCATTATCCTCAAAAACAATAGTCTTCGAATCCATATCCTCAATTAAACTAATGGAAATCTTCCCTTCGTTCCATGAACTATCTATATTTTTCCTAGCTATAATAGCATCCACGCAATTTTGTAAAACCTCTCGAACAAAAACATGATGATTACTATATAAATGGTTGGACAATATGTCTATCATGCCACCCAGATTAACTTTGAATAAATAGTTCTTTTCCATGTTTATCCCTCTCTCTACCGATTTATACTTGCTCTAAATGAAAAAAAACACAATCCTTTTATTACCTATTATTCTACGAAAGAAATTAATTTCCTTTAAGTTTTGGAAAGCTTATGTTTAGATTTAGAATTCATATTTATTTTTCATATGATATAAGCCTAGCAAGGGTCCTTGATAATAATTATCAAACCTATTGGTCATAAGTCTTTTATAGGAATCAAATATTATCCCTATATGCTCCTCACTTCCTATTCTCCCTAACACGAAGGCCATCACTGCTTCACAATAAGGATACTTTATTTTATTTATTATTTCTGCCAGTCTATCAGAATACTCCTTTCCATAAGCAACCATTATTCTAGCTCCATTTTCGATAAATATATCATTTCCACTTCTCTTTAAATCCTCTAGAAGACGAGGAATAATACTATCTTTATTCTCCATCAGCTTTAATATAAGCTTTTCTGTTGCTATTGGATTCATAGGCTTTCTAAGTAGAATGTATAATTTA
>DGDR01000121.1:36379-46290 GCA_002385545.1 Clostridium sp. UBA3947 | reverse complement strand
GCAGGAAAAAGATTTAGGCTAAAGTCTAATATACTATATGCACTCTTTTCATCAACTATATTTTCTTTAAAAAACCTTGGACTTAAATTTTTATTAACAAATTGTCCTATTTCTTTTGATTGAATTTTAGTCATATCAATTTCCTTTCTTTTAGCAATTTTTATCCTAATGTGTTCATGGATATATTATCATGTGTACCTTAATATATCAATTTCTGGTAAGCTTACTTCAATAAAAAGCTCAAAATTATCCTTTTTCTATGGACTTACTTTCCCAGTGAGAACTAATAGAAATATACTACTCCTAATCTTTAAAATATGATTTACCACCGATTGTCATATTAAAATTATACTAAATTAGTAAGTTCATGTCAATTTTACCATCATATTTTAGTAATAGTCTATTTCTAAAAAGCAAAAAGTTGACGAAAAAGCTTTGCAGCTTTATCCATCAACTTTTCATAAATTTACGCTTGTTCTTTTTTATTAATGAACACAAACATCACAAGGATCTGAATGTGTTGATTTTAACGCTTCTCCTAAGGTAGTCTGCAGTATAGTTTTACTTCTAGAAAGAGTTCTACAGTTTTTATCATAGTGATAAGACTTTCCAGAAGGAGTGTAATATACTATCCTGCTTGAGGAGTTACTTGTGCTACCTTGAGAGCTATTATTAGTTCCTCCGCCACTATCAGTAGCTGGCTTGCTAGGAGTATTATTTGCTTTATTATTTGATGAACCTTCCTCTACTCCTTTATAGCTACCTGCATTAGTATTGAAGGTAACGGTCTTGCCATTAGAAGTAGCTACAATAGTTCCTTGCTCATCGGTTCTGTATACTGGAACGCCTCTGTTCTTTAACTTATTTAATACAGTCTGGGACGGATGTCCGTAACTATTCTCCTTACCAACAGAAATCACAGCATACTTAGGCTTCACCTTATCTAAGAAAGCATCGCTGGAAGAAGATTCACTTCCATGATGACCTACTTTCAGCACCGTTGCTTCTAAATTAAGACCCTTAGCTAACATTTCCTTCTCGCTTACCGCTTCTGCATCTCCTGTAAGCAGGAAGGAGGTACTACCGAAGCTTACCTTTAGCACTATGGAATAATCATTTGAATCCTTATAGTTTGTGCCATTAGGTGCCAAAATAGTAACTGTTGCTTCTCCTAATTTAAAGCTTTCTCCTACAGTAGGAACTGTAAGCTTTAAGCCCTTATTCTTAACTGCCGTTACAAACTCCTCAAAGGTCTTGGTGCTAGAGGTCTGCTTTGGGAAATAAACCTTTCCAACCTTAAAGGAATTAATTATATAATCAGCACTACCAATATGGTCCTCATGAACATGGGTTCCGACAAAATATTGCAATTCACTTATTCCTTGTTTACTAATATAATTTTTTATTGTGCTAGCATCACCGTTATTTCCTGCATCTACTAGCATAGCCTTGCTTCCCTGCTGTACCAAAATACTGTCTGCTTGACCTACATTTATAAAATGAACCTTTAGCTCACCTATAATCTGATCTGGGGCCGTTGGGGCTTCCTGTGAAACCGATGGAGTTTCAGCGGGCTTAGTTTCAACCTTATCCTGCTCTGTATCTTCCTTAACATCATTTTCCCCATCCCTTTTAGCTTCATCCTTGGTATCGTCAGTTTTATCCTTCTGCTCTTCAGTTTTGCCTTCCTGTATGCCGTCTTCTTGTTTAGACTTTTTCTCTTGCTCTATAGCTGTATTTCTTGTTGCAAGTCTTTGGGCTTCTCTCTCCTCATCAGTTACAGGTACATTAGCAAAGCTTCCAATAGCAAAAAGTACTAGGAAGGCTCCAACTAAACCCTTAATGATTTTATTTTTTCTCTTAAACTTTATACTTTTCTTAAATAAGTAAAAGCAAAGAAAGGAAGCACCAGCTCCTAAGGCTAAGTACAGCAACTGCCCCGATATGGCATTAAGTAAAACTAATATAACTATATATGCTATGACGATAAACCACTTACTTTTTAATATATTTTTCAACAACTTACCTCCTTTCACTTATCACCATATATCATTATTATATTACATATTTCGATAAGAATGTAGGAGGATTGTCGAATAATCTCAAAGCGTAAAAGCTACACTGTTGCTTAAGTTAGATAAGTCGTTTATAACTAATCAGCCGTCAAATATTTTCTTATAGTTATTTAACTTTTGAGAAATCTGCTATAATTAAGTTAGAATTTATATAGCTAGGGAGGAAATTTTCATGGCAGTACAGTTAAGAGAAGGTTGGATGAACCTATTAAAGGATGAATTTGAAAAGGACTATTACAAAAGACTTAGAAGGTTTCTTATACAGGAGTATGCCAATCACACTATATATCCAGATAAATATGATATATTTAATGCCTTAAATTATACAGATTATAAGGACGTGAAGGTGGTAATATTGGGTCAAGACCCCTATCATGGTCCCAATCAAGCCCATGGTCTAAGCTTTTCAGTTAAACCCGGCGTACCTGCTCCTCCTTCATTAATAAATATATATAAAGAATTACAAAATGATTTAGGCTGTTACATACCAAATAATGGTTACTTAAAAAAGTGGGCTGATCAAGGAGTTCTTCTCTTAAATACTTCCCTTACAGTCCGTGCCCACCAGGCCAATTCTCATAGAAATATAGGCTGGGAAAAGTTCACTGATAGGGTTATTGAGCTGCTCAATGAAAGAGAAAAGCCTATGGTATTTATACTCTGGGGAAATAATGCAATATCTAAAGAAAAGCTTATAACCAACAAGGCTCATTATATAATAAAATCTGTACATCCAAGTCCACTATCTGCTTCAAGGGGCTTCTTTGGTAGCAGACCTTTTTCCAAGGCCAACAATTTTTTAATTTCCATAGGTGAAAGTCCTATTGATTGGCAGATAGAAAATATTTAATTATAAATTGGATTTTTGATTTGCCTGTTAAAACAAAATGTAAAACAGAGCTTTTGCCTGCTGGGAATTTGCAAGCAAAAGCTCTGTTTATTTTAGCATAGATAAAAGAACATCAGGTATTCTGTCTAAGGGAGCCTGCTTTTCAACAGCTCCAATATTGAAGGCTACTTTAGGCATTCCATAAACTACAGATGTTTTCTCATCCTGACCAATAGTTCTGGCTCCCTGCTTTCTCATGGCTAAGAGACCTTTAGCCCCATCGTTTCCCATTCCCGTAAGGATGATACCAATAGCTTTACTTCCACATTCCTTAGCTACTGATTCAAACAATACATCCACTGAAGGGCAATGGCCATTTACCTTGTCCCCTTGATAGCATTCAACCTTATAGCGACTACCTATCTTCTTAATTTTCATATGATGATTGCCAGGGGCAACTAAAACCTTCCCCTGCTCTAAAAAATCTCCAGTTTGTGCTTCCTTTACTTTAAGCTTAGTTGTTGCATCAAGCCTTTGAGCAAACATTTGGGAAAACATTGGTGGAATATGTTGTACAATTACTATACCTGGAATGGTGTTTGGAAGTTGGCTTAATAGGTTATAGATAGCCTCTGTTCCACCGGTAGAAGCTCCTATGGCAATTATTTCACTTGAATTTACTGTATCCTTTTCTATTTTGTTAGACACAGAAAGATTAGCTTTTCTCGATATCTTAGTAAAAGCTGCTATCTTTATTTTTGAAATAATGTTGTTAATAAGCTTCTCCACAGCCTTGGGAGACTGAACCTCTGGCTTGGCCACAAAGTCCACTGCCCCTGCACTCATTGCATCCACGCCCACTTTGCTGGCAGCACTTATAACAATTACTGGTATCAAGTTTTGGAGAAAGAGCCTTCGAATTAATTCCATTCCATTGATTTTAGGCATTTCTACATCATAGGTCATAACATCTGGCCTAAATTTCAAAATTTTATCCCTAGCATCATAGGGATCAGAGGCCGTTGCTACCACTTCTATTTGAGGATCAGAGGAAATACCTCTGGCTAAGACCTCTCTAAATATTTTACTATCATCAACAACTAGCACCTTAATTTTTTTATCTAAACTCATGTTATCACCCGCCTTTTCCTTTCTATATACAGCAGGTATTCATATTTATAGCTTGTGTATCCTCAGTGTAAGGATTTCCGTTGAATTATTATTTATAAGTAAATTATATCACTATAAAAATGCAGATACAAGGCAGAATTCGTCGATTTTTGTATTTATGTTGATTTTAATTTAATTATCTATTAAAATAAGCAAAATATATTTAATTTTGTTGCTGATTTATGTCTAAATATATCAATTTCCTATATATCAAAACAGCGAATTACTTAAATGTAGACTTAAGTAATCCGCTGTTTTAGTTACAGAACTTTTTACTTAGTTAATAGCTTTAAGCATTCTTTATTTCAACTACATCATAACCTGCATCTTCTATAGCTGCCTTGATAGCCTCGTCAGAAGCATCCCCTTCTACTACTGCACTTTTAGAAGCTAAGTCTACCTTAACCTCTGATAGGCCTAATTCTTCTAAAGCAGTAGTTACGTGCCTAACACAATGATTACAGCTCATTCCTTCAATAATTATTTTCTTTGCCATATTTAAAAACTCCTTTCTTTATTCGCTTTCTATACTATGAAAAAGGAAAGCATTCTTGTTAAGAAGTATCCTTAATCCTCTCTGTTCACAGGCTTAAATCTTTTTAGCCTTAAAGCATTCAATACTACGGATACAGAACTTATGCTCATAGCAGCTCCAGCTATCATTGGATTCAATAACATACCACCGAAGGCATACCATATACCCATGGCTATAGGTATACCAAGAATATTATACCCAAAGGCCCAGAATAGATTCTCTTTTATATTGATAATAGTTTTATTACTTAATTGAATAGCCGTTACTACGTCCATAAGATCACTTCTCATAAGCACTATGTCTGCCGATTCCATTGCTACATCGGTACCTGACCCAATGGCTACACCTACATCTGCCTGAGCTAGGGCAGGGGCATCGTTGATACCATCACCTACCATAGCAACCTTTAAGCCATTTTGCTGTAGCTTTTTAACCTCATTAGCCTTGTCCTGAGGTAATACTTCTGCTAATACCAGATCTATTCCCACTTGCTTAGCTATTGCTTCAGCGGTTCTTTTATTGTCGCCAGTAATCATGGCTACCTCAATGCCCATTTTGTGAAGTCTTTCTATTGCCTTCCTACTACTGGACTTAACTGTATCTGCTACAGCAACAATACCTTGAAGCTTATTATCTACAGCGGCGTACATAGGTGTCTTTCCTTCCTCTGCCAGTCGGTTTGAGGTTTCTTCAAAGCCTTCTAAGGATATGTTTCTTTCTACCATAAGCTTTCTGTTGCCAAGAAGTACTACTTTACCTTCTATATTCACTTGAATACCCTGTCCCGGAATAGCCTTAAAGCCCTCTCCCTTTAAAATATTCAAAGCTTTTTCCTCAGCAGCTCTAACTATAGCCTCCCCTAAAGGATGCTCAGAACCCTTTTCTGCGCTAGCTGCTAGCTGCAAGAGATACTCTTTATCTATTCCTTCTGCAGGAATAATATCTGTCACCTTCGGCTTTCCCTCTGTAATAGTACCAGTTTTGTCAAACACTATAGTTTGAATCCTATGGGCAGTTTCTAAAGCCTCACCGCTTTTTACAAGGACACCATACTCTGCCCCTTTGCCAGTACCAACCATGATAGCTGTAGGTGTTGCCAGACCTAAGGAACAAGGGCAAGCAATAACCAATACAGAAATAAATATAGTTAAGGCAAAAGTAATATCCTTACCTGCTATATACCAAGCTATACCAGATAAAAGGGCCAATGCTATTACTATAGGTACAAAATACCCAGATATTATATCTGCCAGCTTTGCAATAGGAGCCTTAGAGCCTTGGGCCTCCTCCACCAGCTTAACAATTTGTGCAAGGGCAGTATCCTTACCAACCTTAGTAGCCTTATACTTAATAAAGCCTGCTTTATTAATGCTGGCACCTATAACCTTATCTCCCACATACTTTTCTACTGGAATACTTTCTCCAGTAAGCATAGATTCGTCAATAGATGTTGTACCTTCTATTATTTCACCATCTACTGGTAGCTTCTCCCCTGGTTTAACTACAATGATATCACCAACCTCAACATCATCTACAGGAATAAGCTCTTCTTTGCCATTTCTTTCGATAGTAGCAGTCTTTGGAGCTAAGCCCATAAGCTTTTTTATTGCCTCTGAGGTTTTACCCTTAGACACAGCTTCTAGATACTTTCCTAAAGTGATTAGTGTAAGAATAACCCCTGCAGATTCAAAGTATAAATTGTGAACATAATGATGATGTTCTGTTACTATCATTATCACAGAATAAAGGCTATAAATATAAGCTGCTGAGGTTCCTATAGCTATCAAAGAGTCCATATTAGGACTTCTATTTATCAAAGTTTTGAACCCAACTCTAAAGAACTTATTTCCTACAAATAGCACCGGTGTTGCTAGTAAAAGCTGTATAATACCATAGCTTACAGCATTGCTATCTGGAGAAATTATTCTTGGAAGCTTTAAGCCTAGCATTGGTCCCATAGCAATAATTAGGAGTGGCACAGTAAAGATAGCAGATATTACAAACCTCCTCCATAGACCTTTCATTTCCGCTTCCTTTTTAAGCTTATCTGTATCTACTGACACCTCATCATCTATGGCTTTGTAACCAGCCTTTTCTACAGCCTTTTTTATATCCGTTAGTCTTAGCTTTGATGGATCATAGCTTACACTTAGTTTCTCTGTAGCCAAATTCACACTGGCCCTTTCTATACCATCAAGCTTAGAAACTGCTCTCTCCACAGCTCTGGAACAAGCTGCGCAGGTCATTCCCTGAATCTTAAGTGTTTTTCCTTTGCTTTCAGTTAAAGCCTTATATCCAGCTTTCTCTATAGCTGCCTGTATAGTCTCTACTGAAAGCTTATTCTCATCATACTTTATTAAAAGCTTTTCTGTTGCTAGATTCACAGAAGCCTCTTCCACTCCTTCTAGCTTCTTAGACGCTCTCTCAACAGCTTTAGCACAGGCTGCACAAGTCATACCTTCTATTTTCAAAATTTTTTCTGCCATTTATACCCCTCCTTTTGGGCCAAGATATTTTCACTCTGTAAGTATAGCCATCAATAGCTGCTACTTATCCATAACCTTACCCAGTATACTCATAATCTCATCTATCTTTTCTTCGCCATTACCCTGGGAAAAAGCATCCTTTACGCAGTGAGTTAAATGCTGCCTAAGTATTAGTAAATTTGCCTTTTTTAATAGGGCTTGAGCTGCAATTATTTGATTTGAAATATCTACACAATAACGACCTTCTTCTAGCATTTTTATAATACCTTCTATTTGTCCCTTAGAGGTTTTTAATGCTTGTAAGGCTTTTTGCTTTTCACTATTCAATCTTATCACCTGCATTTTATAATTTACCACACCCCCCTGGTGGGGTGTGGTATTAATATAACATATTACAAATTTTTTTCAACGAAAAAGTACGATGCCAATTTTAGAATTAGAATTTAAAGAAAAAAACTTGCTCTCATATAAGAAAGCAAGCTGCTCAAAGAAAGCTATTTTAACTTAAAGTTTTTTGGTGCCAGCTTATAGGTAACTACTAAGGCTACAATCATATATATCACAGTCACTGCCGAAACTCCTAAGGTAAAATAAACAGAAGAAACCTCTATACTTGAGCAAAAGTAACAAACTATATACATTATCGAATTTACTACCTTAAAGGCTGGACTTTTTATTGTTAACTCCTTAGTGTAAGGCTGTAGGACATAGTACATAAATAAGTGATGTATAGCGAAGAAGGCCGATAAGCAAATTATACACAAAAATAGAGGTACCATAGTCATTAGCTTGTCTGCTCCATCACAGATTAAAAACACTCCCGCTAGGGCCAAGCATAATGCTACTGCTGGAATAACATTTAAGATTACTACCCTCTTCATTCTTGAAGTGAAGTTACTTAATATAACCTTAGATTCCTTATAATATCCATATCTTAGCAGACTTACATCACAGTTATAGAACATAGCTTTGCAAATTTTTTCACCAGTAGAAATCATGTACATCCAAAATACAAAGAAGGGTGTGCTATTGGGAAGTATATCCAAAAGCTTTTGCTTATCATCCTGACTAATAGGTCCAAATATTAAAACTAGGGCTGCAAGTATAAATATAACAGCAATTACAGCCAGTAGAACTTTCATAGGCTTTTCTATGATTTTTTTATGTCTATAAAAGAACAAGGAGTTTAGATAATCATAACCAGTCTTTTTCTCAAAACGGTTAGTTTTCAGTTCCTTAACATCCATATTTTTATCATTAATTTGCACGTCTACAAAGCGGATATTCTTCTTAATTTCTTCTATTTTATAAATATTATCCCTGCTCATAAAGGTTCCTGCTAGTCTTTTATATCCCTTATAGCTAAACACATATACTAGAGCTGCTGCTGCAAGGACAATAACCCCTAATAGGAAAAAGGGATTAAATAACACTGGGCTAAAATTTACTGGTTCCTTTATTATAGGTATAGCATAAGCTACCAGGACTCCAATTATAATTACTGAGTTTTGAATCCAATCCTTCTTATCCTTTCTTCTTTTATCCCAGATAAAAAGTATTATCCCCTCTATAATAAGTCTAAAGGAAATAAACTCAGTTAAGAGGATTATAGCTTCTGAAACTGATATTTGAGTAAATTGCCCTATTATAATCATAGGTAGTAAAAAATAAAGAAAATCCATAAGGTTTTTAAATATTATTTCACTTAAGTAGTACTTCTTTGGATCCTCTCTCATTAGTACTACCATTAAAAAGCCTTTCTTATCTAACTTATCCGTAAATATATCTCGTATAATAGGCCCTACAATAAAATTTAAAAAGAATAGCATATGTATGAATATAGGCCTAATAACTCCCTCCTCACCAGCTATAAATCCTGCTGGCAATAAGATCATAAAACATAAATATAAGGCTTTTTTTAGAATCCTAAAAATAATTGAAAGTACTTCCTTTACAATACCTAAAACAAGCTTTCCTTTAGTTTCCCTATATAAATCTTCTGAAACATGTTTTCCTAGTAGAGGAACTCTTTTTAGAAAGTGAATAAAGTGATTTGCCCCTTCTGCGAAGGAAACCTTATAACCATTTATTAAAGTATCAATCATTTTCTTTCTCCTTTAAAATCTCGATAATCTTTTCTTCAAATTCAGGGCTCTTTAAGGCATCACTTTCTACTTCCTCTAATATTCCATTATTTAAAACCACAATCTCATCACACAAGTCTGTTGCCAGCTGTAGTATATGGGTAGAAAATATAATTATATGATCATTTTTAATATTCTTTAATAAATTTTTTATTTCCAGGGCTACCACCACGTCAAAGGAGGTTAGAGGCTCGTCCAATAATATTACAGGAGGCCTTGTTATTAAAAAGCATAGCATTTGTATCTTATTTTTCATACCATGGGAATAGCTCTTAATTAGTCGATACCTATCCTCTTCATCTATATCAATAAGCTTAAAATATTCATCTATGGTTTGAAGATCTTTTATTTTATCCTTATTAATATCAATGTAAAACTTCAAAAACTCATAACCTGTTAAAAACTCAGGTAATACTGGCTCAGAAAAAACATATCCTACCTTAGAATAATCTAGTTCCTCATGAACCTTTTCATCCTCAATAAGCTTTATGCTACCAGAATCCCGTTCTATCTCACCACTTATGCAATTGAAAAGTGTGGTCTTTCCCGCACCATTTCTACCTAAAAGGCCATATATTTTTCCCTTTTCAAAGGTAAAGGATGCTCCCTTTAATACTTGTTTTTCATCATAACTCTTTTTAATATCCTCTAATACTAATCTCATTTACATCC
>DGDR01000121.1:30930-36065 GCA_002385545.1 Clostridium sp. UBA3947 | reverse complement strand
AAGGTTCCCTTGTCTTACTTAAATAAGGATCTTAAAAATCCTGTTTTCTGCTTATTTGCCTCATTTAGCTTATTAATCAAATCCTGTCGCATGGCTCTTACCTGGTCATTGTTAGGATTTAACTCCAATATTCTGTCACAAACTATGAGAGCATCCTGATTAAAGTTTCTTAAAATTAATAGTCTAAGCTTTAATCGAAGAATATCCTCGTTATTTCCATCCAATTTCAAAGCAATGGCACATTCTTTTTCCGCCTCTGTTATTCTATTTAGCCTATATAGTGCCCAACCCTTGTTTTGATGTGCCGTAGTATAGTCTGGGAATATTTTTATTGCCTTGTTGCAATTGTCGATACATTCTTGGAACTTACCTACATTATATAAGGAATAGCTTATATTTACATATCCATCTGCATCTTCAGGCTCTAATTCTATATACTTTCTGTAATACTTTATTGCTTCCTCAAATCTGTTTAGGTCATTTAGGCAATGACCTACAGCATAGTAATAACCAGCTACTGTAGGATTATAGTTTGCCGCCTTCTTGTATTCCTCTAGGGCCAGATCCTGTCTACCCTGCTCCTCATAGGCAATACCTTTTAGGTTGTAGAACCTATCTAGATGCATCTGCTCTAATTTTATAGCCTTATCTGCCACCGCTACAGCCTCCTGAGGCTTGGATAGACTCAGCAGACATTTAATGATATAAAAGTAGGCAGCACTGTAATTAATATCAAGCTCAATTACCCTTTCAAAGCCCTTCTTAGCCTCTTCATAAGCTTCCTTATAGTAGAAGCATAAGGCTTTTATATAATGGTAATCTGCCTTAGCTTCATCCTCCTCCATGGCTTGGTTACAGTTCTGTATAGCTTCATCATACTTTTTTAGATACATTAAGGCTCTAGCCTTTTCGTAGTATAATTTACTATCCTTCAAGCCAAAGCTAATGGCCCTATTAAAGACTTCCAAGGCTTCATCCATTAAATTTATGTCTATAAAGGCCTGCATCTTTATAATATAAACCTCAGTAAAGTATGCATACCTATTAAGCGCCTCTTCACAAGTCTCTAAGCAATCCTCGTATAACTCCAAGCCCAATAAAGCTGCAGCCTTATTCTTATAGCTGTGAGCAGCGTTAGGCTCTAGCTCTATGGCAGTATTAGCACAATGTAGAGCCTCCTTATAATTTCTAAGCTTATTTAGTATATAAGCTTTGTTATTATAAGCAGAAAAATCTCTTCCATTGATTTCTATAGCCCTATCATATTGCTCTAAAGCCTCTTCATATTTCTCCAATTCCTCTAAGATATCTGCCTTAAGAAAGTGTAATTCATAATTGTCCTTATAATTATTAAGGGCATCACATACTGTAACATAAGCTAATTCATAATCCTTCTTAAGCATCAACACCCTGCAATATAAGGCATATACTTCAGCAGGGCAATTAGGTTTTGTTACTAGCTCCTGCAATACATTATAGCTTTCTTCTATTTTAGAGCATTTAAAGTATGCATCTGCCAGCTTTAACTTTTCATTATCATCTATAGTCTCAATATTTTTGCTAAAGCTATCAATGTAAAAGCTATAAGCTGAGTTTACTATTACCCTTGCATCTCCTCGGTATTGAGAAATATCATTTAGTTTTTCAGCATACTTTATAGCTTCTTCATATTTTTGCAGAGAAATACAGCATCTTGTCATGGAGTAGAAAACTCCTAAGGCCTCTGGGTCTAATTCTGTTAGCCTTTTATAATCTTGGTAGGCCTTATCTAACATTCCTAGTCTACCATATAGCTCTGCCCTATAAAACATAGCATCAAAATTATCCTTATCTTCTTCTAAAATTGAGTTAAAGGCATGCAATGCCTCATGAACTTGTCCGTCAAGTGCTAAGTATCTAGCCTTTAGCACCTTTAAGTTTGGATGTTCAGGACAAATCTCCTCTGCTACCTTGATAGAAGCATAGGCAGTGTATAAATCAATGTCATCTATAGCATTTCTTATCTTCCCTAATTCGCCAATAAATTCATCCTGTCTATTATCTTTGCAGGTCTTCAATACCTCATAATCAAAATTACTTTCATTACTAATCTTATAAACCACAAAATCTATAAAGGGCCTTGGGAACTGGCTGTATAAAGAGTCCTTTTTAGACTTCCATGAGAAGTAATTATTAAATAAGCGCCAAACCTCAGTAGGGAAGTTATAGTTATCCATAATAAAAGTTAAAATCCTATAGCTTATTTCCTTTGAAGATTCAACATTATAGCAAACATCCCGTTCTAAAAGCTTACTCCAGCAGTTCAAATCCAACCTTTTTTCAAAGCATCTATAAGTCTCCTCAAAATCCTTCATAAATTGATCTATAGGAGATAAGGAAGCACTTTCGTCCTCCTCCTGCTTAGCTTTAGCTAAGGCCTCTTCATAGGCGGCTCTCAATCTTTGAAACCCTTCTGGATCTGTTTCTGGAGAGTATTTTACCAATAATCTAGAGTAAGCCCTACGTATTTCCCTTTCATCCTTGGTAAAAGGTATCCCTAATACTTCAAAAGCATCCATTTAAAAATCCTCCCTACCTTCAATAGAGTCAAATATATCCTTTAGCTTCTTTCTCATTTCCTCAATTTCTCTTAAATCCTGTCTTTCTAGCACGTCTTCAAATTCCTTTAAAACCTGTCCTATTAATTGTCTTGTGCTGCCTAAATTCTCCTGGAATAATCTTTCCCCTCTAGCCAATAACAGCTTATTTTCGTGATTTTCTCTAGGATGAATTTTTAAATGGACCAAGCTCTCTAGGCGCTCTGCAATTTCTTCCTTGCTCATACTTCCTGGATTCTTTTCTATAACCATCCTACGTTTAACACCAGTAGATAAGGCTGTAACCTCTACTTCCAAAATTCCGTTGATATCATAGGTGTATCTAATGTCCACAGCCTCTTCTCCAGCTTTCTTAGGAGGCACAGGTATATTTAGCTCTCCTAAATAAATATTATCCTTAGATAGTCTAGATTCTCCTTGAAGAATTTCTACGTTTATTATAGTTTGATTATCATGTACAGTATATAAGGTTTCTACTCTACTTACTGGAATAACGGTGTTTCTTTCAATGATAGGTAAGAAATACCCGCTTTCATAGTGCCCATGAGCCTTTTTTACAGATACTGTAGTACCTAAGGTAAAAGGACACACATCTGTAAGGATAATCTCCTTCAAGGCCGCATCCTTGCCCTTTAGGGCAGCCTGTACCGAAGCTCCTAAAGCCACTACCTCATCTGGATTTATATTCACATAGGCCAGCTTTCCAAAAAGCTTGCTAACAAAGTGTCTTATTACTGGTAGCTTAGTGGCTCCTCCTACTAATATTATGGATTCTATATCACTAAGCTTTAAATTTGAATCACTCAAGGCCCTTTCCACCGGTTCTCTTAACCTATTTAGAAGATTTTTTACACCCTTTTCATAATCTTCTATGGTTATGTCATATGTTAATTTTTCATCCTGGATTGTACAGCTCATAGTAACCTGGCGGCTTTCACCAAAGGCTCTCTTTGCCACTTCTGCTTCCTTCCTAACCATAGCATAGGAAAGATCATCTAAATCTTCTTTTTTAATACCATGATGATTTAGAAACATATTTATTAGGGCTTCAGTAAAGTCCTCACCGCCTAAATAGTTATCTCCTGCTACTGCCCTAACCTCCATTACATTATCAAAAAACTCTAATATGGATACATCAAAGGTACCTCCCCCAAGGTCAAAAACTAACACCTTGGTATCGCCCTTTCTATTATGTATTCCATATGCCAGAGCTGCTGCAGTAGGCTCTGTTACAAGTCTGTCTACCTTTAATCCTGCCAATTCCCCTGCTCTTTTTGTAGCCTTTCTTTGAGCATCACTAAAATAAGCAGGTACACTTATTACAGCTTCTGTTATAGGCACCCCTAAATAATGCTCTGCATCTTCCTTTAGGGCCTTTAATACCAGGGCAGATAATTCCTCTGGCAGAAACTCCTTATCTCCAAGCTTATAAATCTTTCGGCTACCCATAGTTCTCTTGAAGACAGAAGCGCTTAATTCTGGATGGGTTACCAGTCTTTCCTTTGCAATTTTACCCACTAAAATATCTCCGTTGTCATCAATACTGACCACAGAAGGTGTAAGAGCCTCTCCTAAGGAATTTGGAATAATTACAGGACCATCCTCGGTCCAATAGGATATTAAACTGTTTGTTGTACCCAAATCAATACCAATATTAACCATATCATACCTCTTATATTATTACTTTTCTGAAATATTTTGCACTACGGGAATATTATAATATATTATGGTTAAAATTCCAAGGGAAAGAGCCAATGTTACTTAATTGTAACATCCTAAGCAGTGGTAATCACATTAATTTTTAATAAGTATCAACGGTTAGACAAAAAAATTAATGGGCAGCGGTATTGCCCTTAACTTGAACAATACCACCGCCCTTGGACTTATGATTGTTACTATTGCTTGTTCATCCAGACGACCTTATCAGTACCGATTGCAGGTGCATAACTTATGATTGTTACTATTGTTTGTTCATTCCAGTATAAATATATATGGCATCTCTAAGGAACTTGGCAGTTCCTGGCTGCTCCTTATCGTAATAGGCAGTGAAGCGTTCATCATCCACATACATTTGAGCCACTCCTGCATGGGCTTCTTTACTGTACTGACCCCAAGCCATGGAAATCCACTGCTTGTGTAAATCAGCAGCCTTTTGAGCTAGCTCGCTAGCAGGATCACCAGTTTTAAAGGCCTCTGCTAACACAGTCTTCATTTCCTTTTCAAGGCTTATCATCTTATCATAGTCTTCCTTTGACATGTTTTTAAAGGCTTGATTAGACTTTTCAACAGCCTCCTCACCATACTTTTCCCTTATTTCCTTACCATACTTTTTCTCATTTTCTTCTATAAGCTTTTCCTTAAAGCCCTCAAATTTTTCCTTATCGCTCATCACAATTCTCCCTTCTTCAGATGCTATAGTTTTTTCCACATTAACTAATAGCATATCTATTTGCTTTCTTTTTGCAAGGAGCTTTTCCCTATGCTCTCTAAGTGCAGCAATACTATTAAAGGAAGGTGAATTTATTATTTCCTTAATAG
>DGDR01000121.1:0-30604 GCA_002385545.1 Clostridium sp. UBA3947 | reverse complement strand
ACTAACTCCTGCTAGCTCACTTAACTTCTGCACTGTGTATTCCATAATATTTTCCCTCCTTGCTACAAGAATATCATAAACCCTTACGTAGCGTTAAGGTCAATAGGTTTTTTAAAAATTTTAATAAGTATTTGGGCAAGTCGTAGGTACCATTTATAGCATAAAAAGAACTGCTGCACAGCTAAAAATCCATTTCTTGCGCAACAGTTCCTCTAATATAAAGTGTTTTCAATTAAGACAAACCTTGAATTATAGGCTATCTCCAAAGTCCTTTTTAAACTTTTCCACAAGCTTAAGCTGCCAATTGGATACGGGCTTTAGTCTTCCAAAGAAGAAACGTAACACCTTAGGCTCTTCTACAAAGCTTAAACCCTCTATCAGCTTACGATTTTCATATAGCCAAGCAACTCTATCCACAGTATAATCTATTTGAGAAAGGGTAAATACACGTCTTGGCAAGGCCAATCTAACTAGTTCCATATTGGCAAAGGTTTCATTGCCCTCAGCATCTCTTTGCTCAGACATGGTTCCTCTCTCCATACCTCTTACCCCACTAATCAGATAAATTGCTGCCGCTAAAGCTCCAGCAGGGTATTGATTTTGAGGTATATGATCCACAAATTCCATAGCGTTAATGTGGCAACCTAGACCTCCAGGCGGCGTTATCACTGGTACTCCCTTTTTCTGTAGCTTTTCAGCCATATATGCTATAAACTGAGGACCTTGATTTATCATGTTCTCATCCATGGTCTCCTCTAGACCTACGGCAATGGCTTCTATCTCTCGTACAGACATACCGCCATAGGTAAGAAAGCCCTCGTATAGGGTTATCAGCTCGCGAATTTTTAAATACAAATCTCTATTATTTGTGCATATGCCCCCTCCACGGGCACAGCCAAGCTTCCTAGCTGAAAAGTATATTACATCCGATAGTTCTGCCATTTCAGCAGTTATCTCTCTTATGCTCTTATTTTTACAGCTTTCCTCCCTTGTCTTAATAAAATGAAGATTATCTGCCAAAAGGCTGGCATCTAAGACAAGCAAAATACCATACTCATCACATATCTTACGAACCTCCCTCATATTCTCCAAGGAAAAAGGTTGTCCTCCAATAAGGTTTGTTCCTGCCTCTAAACGAACAAAGGCAATTCTATCCGTTCCCTTTTTCTTAATTAAGTCCCTGAGTTTATTTATATCCATATTGCCTTTGAAAGGATTGTCACTAGTTGTTTTTAAACCTTCTTCGCAGATTAACTCTTCTACAGAACCACCATTTAAAACTATATGAGCCTTAGTTGTTGTAAAGTGATAGTTCATCGGAACTATTGAGCCAGGCTTTACTAGAACTTGAGATAACAGGTTTTCACAAGCCCTACCTTGGTGAGCAGGTAAAAAGTATTTCTTTTTAAATATATCATTAATCTTATTTTCCAGTTTAGTAAAGGTTGCAGAACCAGCATAGCTGTCATCTGCCTCCATCATTGCTGCAAGCTGCTTATCACTCATAGCATTTACACCGCTATCTGTGAGCATATCCAGAAAAACATCCTTATTTTTTAGAAGAAAAGTGTTGTTTCCTGCCTCAGTTATTGCCTTTAAGCGGCGGTCTACAGGAACAAGGTCAAGCTTTTGCACTATACGAACCTTGTGCATCTCTAAAGGCACCGGATTTCCATAGTAAAATTTCACATTATTCATTTTTATATCCTCCTACTATACTACTTGCTTTATTCTCATATGGAATAAAGCACCAACACTTCAATTCTACTGCAAACTTTGAGTAATAATAACTTCCCTTATCATACTATTATTAATTTGATATTCTGCTAATATAGATTGTTACATATTTTTTAAAGCTTTTAGCAGTTTATATGAATGTACAAATTGAAGTTAATGTTGTATATTTTAAGTATGTAGACCTTTTCAAACGTAAACTTTATTATTATAGCGAGGTAATAGTTATGTGTAATATAGGTACCAACGCCGATGTTTTTAACCCCCAAATTTTATACGCATTGAATTGCAAAAATAAGGATTATATCAAGACATGCTATCACTGTCATCATAATGTAGAACTAAGCTATATTCTTTCTGGCACTGCAACTTATAATGTGAATAATACTATTTATAAATTGAAAAAAGGAGACTTTTTAATCTTTAATCCCGGGGTTTATCATGAAGAAATGCTCGCTCCTGGAGAAGAGGTTCACGAACTCCATCTAGGTATAGATAATATATCCATTGAAGGCTTACCTAAAAACTACTTACTAAAGGAAAACTCTCCTTCCCTAGTAAGGCTAGAAAAGTATGGTGAGGATTTCGACAACCTAATCCATCAAATAGTAGCGGAAAAAGAAAAGAACGAACCAGGCTTTGATATACTTCTCAAATCTTATTGCATGAGACTGATTGTATTATTACTTAGAGAAACCTACTGTGATGGCGGCAAGTCGGAGCCTTCACCCTTAAGCTTTAAGTCATCAGAAAAGTCTACTATAGTTAGGACTATCATCGCCTATATGAATAAGAATTATAATGAAGACATTTCTCTAGATAAAATGGCTAAAGCAACCTACTTAAGCCCTGTGTATATATCAAAGATTTTCAAGGAAGAGACTGGCTTTTCCCCAATTAATTATCTTATTAGTATTCGACTACAAAAATCTAGGCAGCTCCTTGAATCAGGGAATATTTCAGTAAAAGAGGCTGCAGAAAGGGTAGGTTATAAGGATGCCTACTATTTTAGCAAACTGTTTAAAAAGTATTATGGTTTTTCGCCTTCGCGGCTTATTAAGAACGGTAAATAAAAAGCTATTGCTAAATATCAAATTACTTCTAAATAGCAAATTAAAAGAGGCTGTTGCTCAACTAGAAAATACTGCTAGTTGTGTATCAGCCTCTTCTTAATCTGTTAGATTCTAGTTGTAACCCATAGCTATCTGGCAATTAGCATATAATGGTGAGGATATTTAATATTTGACTATATTGCTTTGTTTCAAAAAAGGGTTGATATATAAAACAAACATTAGGACAAGCTATACTATAAAAAGCCATTTGTAGAGCAAAGAGGACTGCTGCAGAACTAATAAATTGAATCAGTTTTTCTGCAACAGTCCCTTTTTTATGGATAGATGTTTTATTGGCTGTTTTAATAATGGTTTTACTTGCGGTTTCATTTGCTATTTTTCTACATATTCCGCGCGCCCCTGGGGCGGTTTGTCCCCCATACCCCCAGCAATATAAGAGCAGAGCCAACTAAATGATATATCTCAAAGCTTTCATTTAAAAATACCACCCCTGCAACTATAGATACTATAGTTGATATATTTGAAAAAACCGAGGTTCTAGATGCAGGCAGTTTAGATAAGGAATAATTTATTAAAAAGTAAGCAACTATGGAAGATAATATGCCCAAATATAGCATTGATGTTATAAAGGTAACATTGGTTAAAGGCTGAAAATATAGGTTCAGCTCCCCTTTTACTAAATAGTCGCCTATAGATATAGTATTAAAAACTACAGCTGCCTCAAGCATCATAAAATAAGTTATCTCCATAGGTGTAAAGTACTTTGAAATTTTCCTTGAAATTATATTAAAAATTCCAGCAGATAATACCGCTCCTAATAACAGGAATATTCCTATTACGGATGTTTCCCCAGTCCCTGAATCTCCGCACACTGTTATAAGCATTACTCCAGATACAGAAATAGCAATAGAAATAACCTGCATTTTACTTGGAATTTCATTTAAAAAATATGCTCCTAAAATTGTGACACCTATTGGTATTAAGGCAATCATTAAGCCTCCCACAGAAGAAGCTGTCCTTTTGATACCATAGCTCTCAAATACAAAATATATAACTGGTTCTACTAAGCCCAAAATAGCCAGCCACTTTATAGGTTTGTTTTTATAACTTACCTTAATCACCCTTAAAGCAATCAATAGGCTCATTATAATAAAAGCAGTAAGAAATCTAAAAGAAAGCATGGTAAAAGGACTTACTACAGCTAAAGCTCTTTTAGAAAATAAAAAGCTAAATCCAAATATAAAGGAGCTTAGCAAGGCTGTAAAATAAGGAATTATCTTTTGTTTGTTGATCATAAGTCTTGTCCCCCTAGTCATGTCAGAAGCAAACGCAATTACTAATAGTTTTGCTCTCCTATCCACGATTATATATAGCTACAAGGTCAATTATATCACTTTAAAGGGAAATAAAAAGATTTTCTCCATATCAGTATTACTTAAACTTCTTCTTTTTCTAATATTATCTTTTACATATTCCTCTTTCTTACCCTTTCCAAGTTCAGCAAATGTTTCAATGCAAACACCTTCATGCAGTTTTTTTCATCAGAAACAATAGCCTCCAGACACTAATTCTCGTCTCCTCAATATCTGATCCAAGATTAAATAGTAACTCTTTATCTGGCGCTAAAAATAGGCTTGCTATATTTACACCTTATATCATCTAACTCTTGCAGGGTCTTCCTTACATTTGGATCACTTAAGTCTCCTGCTATAGCCTTAATCTTTTTTATATCATCGGTGCTATTAAGAAGTCTAACTAACTGGTCTGAATCTGCAAGTTTGGATAGTTCCATAAGCTTTGCATCGTCTGAGATAATCAGTCGCCTAGACGTTCCAAAAAAATCAGTATATTTATCTTAAAGATTATCTGCCTTACTTGCAAACTCGTCATCCTTATTTTCAAAGGCAACGATTTTGTTGTTATATATCAGTTCATTTACAAGATCCTTCTTTTGAAATATTAAATCATCATCCTGGTCAAAAGTACATTGGGCTTTACTAACTAAAGCTTTATTGATACTATAGAAAAAAGTAAGCTTATCTTTATAGTCTGTGGCTAGTTCATATAAGCTTCTCTTATACGGATTTGGAAGATAAGATTTCTTATTGAGCCATTCCATTAATAGTTTCTTGGTAGCTTTTTAATATCTAGATTCTGATTAAGTATACTATCACCCTTCGTGTATTATAAGTATTTACATACTTTACCATGTAACTAGTTCTTTCCAAACTTCACAAGCAGTCATATTACGACATATACCGCACGCCCCTGGGGCATATGCAACCTTTTGAAGCTTATATACATCTATGTATATAAGACCTCATTAACCTGCAGCAAGGAGAGTGAAATCATTGGTGGACGTTGAATTGATAAAGGCTGTTCAAAACCGTGATAAGCAAGCCTTTAGAACCTTATTTAGCTTGTACAAGCAAAAAGTATACGGAACTGCCTACCTAATCTTAAAGGATTATCAGCTTGCAGAGGACATAGTACAAGAAACCTTTCTTCAGGTTTTTCTGAAGCTCACAAAGCTAAAAGAGCCCTTGTACTTTGAAAGATGGCTCTATAAAATCACTGTAAATCTATGTCTTGACTCTGTAAGAAAGCAAAAAAGACATCCCGTTTCATCCTTAGAAGAATATATGGAAATACAAACAGATTTCTCACTAAAGACTATGAGTACTCCTGAAACTGAAGCTATTTATAGAGATATGCAGAAAAAGATACTGCAATGTATTTATTCCCTGTCAGCAAAATACGCTACCGTTCTTGTATTGCATTATTATAATAACTTTACTATAAAGGAGATTGCTCAAATAACTAATTCTTCCGAAACTGCGGTTAAGACTAGACTTTTTAGGGCTAGAAAAACTCTAGAAAAGGAACTGGATAAGAAACAGCTTGAAATAATGAATAAACCTACGGGAGGTGACTATCTTGAATATAGATAAACTAATAAAGGATAGCCTTAATAACAGAACCTCTTCCTTAGATATCTCTAATGAAAAATTTGAAGAAATGCTTGATTATATTGAAGACCGAGCAGATAAAGCTTCTCAGCATAGCCTCCATGGAACTATTAGTAAATTTAAGGAGCTTATTAGTAGGATTTCAGTTAAACAATGGGCCACTGCCTCTTTGATTCTTCTTTTTATAATTGTCCTTCCACTGATATCAAAGGATGGATTAAATACTAGTGAAGATAAAATGCAGTCAGATACTTCATCAAGAACTAACACTGAGTCTAATAAATATGATGAATTTCCCACTACAGATAGTAAAAATGACAATAATCTTGGCAACCGAAGTTCTGATGATCATATTGTAACTAACGGTCAAAAAAATATTATCATTACCCTTACTCCAAGACTTAACATTGATGATTCTCACTCGTATCTAACTGATAAGGATCTTTCTTATATTGTAAATTTCCTGTACTCTCAAGGCAGCAAAAAAATATATATTAATGACATTGCTGTTAGCGAAAAATCTATTATTGGTAGCTCAGATGACGGTAACAGCTTGATAATTGATAATTCAAGCATCTCAGTAAGGGAAACTATAGTAATTAGGACTATTAGTAAAGCAAAGGACTTAAGTGAAAATCTAAAGCTAGATTCTTTGGAAAATTACAGTATAGATATCCAGATAGGTAATTAAGCTATGTCCAAGCGCTGTGGCGCTTTTAGAAGTTATAGGTCAGATATCACTAACATCTTTTATATCTAAACTAAAGCTAGAAATTTATTGCCCTTTCAATCTCTTAAATTATATATTTTCCTATACAATAAACTAAGGAGATTTAGACAAGCTAAATCTCCTTAGTTTAATTCTAAGCCTTCCTTAAATTTAAATTTTGATAAAGGCACCTTAAATTCAGGCTCACCAGTAGTAAGTGGTCCAAGCTGATACACGCCAAAATACACAACTAGGTTTCCTTTTTCTATGTAAAAGGGTTGATCTGCTGAAATCCCCTGAAAATTGTCTATTGCTTCTTGGAAATACATGTCTTTATTTTGCTTCATAGTATTTAGCATAACTTCATCAATAATCTTTTTAAAATCACAGTCTTCAGCAAATAGCTCATATAACTGGCATATCCTTCCTGATTCTAAATCTATATTATAAGCGGTGGTTGCTCTTATTCCTTCACTTCCTCCTGTAAACTCAAAGGTGGAAATGGTAAGGCTTAAGAATCCATTCTTATTATATCTTTCCTTAAAGGAGCTCTGAGCCATATACTTTTGGAATTCCACATCATTTTCCTTAGAATACTCCAAGGCTGCCTCTGCCCCTTTTTGAATCATATCCTTTAAATCTAAAACCTTTTCTTCAAAGCTTTTATTTAATTTAGCTTCAATGCTTTTATCAGGATGTCCGGTGATAACTGGATATCTAATGTCTATGGCTACTGCTTCCTTTTGCTCCTGTATTGTCTTTTCCTTTATGCTGACCTCAATTTTTTCCTTGCTCTTTTCCTCCTTTTTATCTTCAACTTGCTTAGACTTACCTTCATCATCATTTTTAGGTTCTGTAGTGAAGCTTCCATTTTCTATTATAGTATTTACCTTATCCTCCTGCCCCTTTATCTTTTCTTCCTTTTTTGAGCTACAGCCTATTAATAAATTTCCTAAAATCATTACTACTAGCACATATGCAAGTAATTTTGATAGTTTTTTCATTTTTACCACCTTCCATATTTTACTATAATCTATTATATCACATAATTTCCATTATTTGTAGAATTATATGTAGAAATTTCTTTTTATCTAGCAAAGTAATCATAGATTAACTTCCTATTTATTTGCCGGGAAAATTAAAGTTTTTACATTTTTCTACGAAAATAAAGTATAGGATTTATTCTGATATCCATTTATCGCAGATAAGGAGGTCTGTTTATGGCAACGATTACGGCTCAAATACTGGTGGGACATCCAAATAAGCTTGGTAATGGTATGCTGCCTACTCATTGCTTGTTACTATCTCAAGGTACCAAGCCAGTCTGGATTTTGAAAAGCTTAGATATACTAGAAACGGAAAATTCAAAGAACTCAACTATTAGATGGATTCCTACCAGTGAAAACTTGTTGGAAGATGCTCTATTGTTAATTTCCGTTAATATTCTTAAGGATAAGGAACTTATAAATAGAGTTACTAATTATATAAAAGACCTCTCAGCACCCTTAATAGATCTTAACTCAGCGATTGATTCTGATATATTAAAGGAATTACACCTTCTAAATAGAAGTTTAAAATATGACTATAAGCTTATAATCACGTGCTTTTCTGGTACTGCTTTAAACATTAATCTGGAAACTATAAAAGAATATAGTATGGATGTAGAAGTATGTACCCCTAGCTATAACAGGTATTATAATCCTTGGATAGATGAGACTGTTATCAAAGGAAATCTGCTTTAGGCATATGAGAGTTCAATGATACATTAAGAACAAGCTAATTAGGTGGGAATTTTACGAAATTATACTCTGAAGAGTTAATGGACTCTTCGGAGTTTATTTTTTCCTAAAAATCACTAATATTTTTGGTAAACCTTAGGCAAAATATATATTAACGGAGGTGTTTTTATATGAAAAAATTAAACTTAATGGCTAAAATTACTGTAGCTACATTATTACTTTCCTTATTATTGCCTGCCTTTGTCTCCCCACTGGCTTCTACTATAAAGCCAGGTTGTGAAGATTACTTTATAAAGCCTAAGCATTTAACTTCAGGTGAGCTCCAAAAGCTTGTGGAAGAAAAAATAATCACTCAGGAACAGGCGGATAAAATAAAGGAATACTTGAAAAAACGGCTAGAAGAAAAAAAGGAAGAAATGAATAAACTAAAGGAAATGGACGAAAAGCAAAGAGAGCATTATTTAGAGCAGAATTATAAAAAACGTCCTGATATTTTTGGAGACTTGGTTTCATCTAAGATTATTACCGAAGAACAAGCTAATAAAATCAAAGAAATGATGAAAAGAAATCGTGAAAGTAAACTGCAGGAGGTCTTAAAAAACGAAGCTTCTAAAGGCACTATAAGCTCAGAACAACTAGCTAAAATAAACGAGTTCATAGAAAAAAAGAAGGAAGAAAAGGCTAAATTACAAGGTATGAGCCCTGAGCAAAGAAAGGCCTACTGGGCAGCAAAGGAGCCAAAGGATCTATTTACAGAGCTTAAGGAGGCTGGTATTATTACTGAAGCTCAAAGAGAGGCTCTTTCTAAAGCAATACATAACAATCTAAATAAAAAGCCGAGCAACTAAGTCTCGGCTTTGTTTTTTCCATTGTACTAAAAAGAATATTTTTGCAAAACCTTCTCAGCAGAAGCCTTTAATTCTTCTATGGTACCATCATTATAAATAACTTCATGGCATAAATTATCCAGAATATATGGCACATCCACCTCAGTGTTATGCTTGCTATTGCTGTTTTTTACTACTTCCTCACCGTCTCTGCTAATTAATCTTTGTCTTCTTATTTCTGGACTAATTCTTATACCTAGAATTAAGAACCCTTTATCTCTCCAGTAGTTTAAATCAGATAAGGTTCTCCCTCCAACTATTATAGGCAGCTGTTCTTCCCTTATAAGACTTAATTGCTCTTTAATAGCCTTATCAAAGGCCTCTCCATCTAGCTGACTGTTGTCCCAACCATACTTTTTTTGACCACTTTCATATATTAATGCCAGTATATAATCGCACATGATATTTATATCCATTTCTCTTAACTTGTCTGCAACAGTTTGGCCTATATATCTCTCCAGTCCTCTCCATCTTTTGTTAACCTTGCTCACCTTCATCATTTCTCTACATAGAACACCCATATTATATATTTTAGCTTTATCTCTTAACTCAACAAATTTTGATGCTAATGCATCCTTACCTGCTCCCATTTCTCCAAAAATAACTATACCATTATAAAGCATATCTTTTCCTCCTTGCATTGCTCTGGCAATTAGTAATTATCTTAGATATTCAATTGAAAGGATATCTATAATTGCTTTACTCTAATGCTAGTATTTTATCACATTTTATATAAAAATTCTAATAAAGAGAGTAGGAGCTGTGGGTTAGAATTTAGATTTTATTTTTACATAAAAAAGCAAAAGACCGTTGCACAAACAACTTGATTTGTACTGTGCAACAGTCTCATCATTCTAATTTATTTTAAAGATTAATTCAGTGTCAGCAATTTTAACTTCATCCCCATCCTTTAGCTCTTGTTCTCCTTTAAGCTTCACCTTATTAATATATGTACCATTTTTACTTCCTAAATCTAAAATATAGTACTTATTATCTTTGTAAGAAAGAATTGCATGTTTTCTTCCTACCCGAGAATCAAATCTTAACAGAAAGTCACAGATCTTGGCATCCCTACCAATGGTAATTGTATCTTTATCTACTTTAAACTTCTTGTTTTGTCCGTTTAACTTATAGCAAAAGCTAGCAGTTGGTTGTTTCTTGCATTCCTCCTTTTCAATAGGCTTCTCTTGAACCTCATCTACTACTTCCTTTTCCTCAAGCTTTTCAATGGGTTCCAGTATCTGTGGCTCATCTTCAACAGCATCTACAGCCTCAGATCCTTCATTAGCTGCCTCTTCCTCTAACAATTCTACTGCTGTAGACTTAGCCTCCATAGGCTCCTCTGCTTGTTTTTGAACCTCTGTCTTATCTTCCTGCCTATCTTCCACTACCTCACAGGTTAAGGTACCCTCCTCACTGTTCTCGCCCTTAACAGGAGCATCTACCTCTAATTTTTCTGTTGCTTCTGCTACTTCCACACTTTCGGGCTGCTGTTCTTCCTTGCTGCTTTCTACCGTCTGGCTTGTATCTTTATCACCATTTTCTGGTGCTTCCTCTACGACCTCATCCATCTCTTCTTTACTTGCTTCTCCCAATGTCTCTACTTCTTTGATAACTTCTCCCTTCTCCTTTTCTAATGTCTCTACTTCCTCAACTGGCCCTTCTTCCTTTTCCTCCACTATTATCTCAACTTCTTTTTTCTCAAGCTCTTCAAGCTTTTCTACCACTTCCTCATTTTCTTTTGATGCTTCCTCCTTTTCTTCCACTACCTCTACAAGCTCTTTGAGAACCTTTTCTTCCTTTTCATTTACATTCTCAATTTCCTTTGCGGTATCTAGCTTTTCTTCTACTTCTTCCTTTTCAAGCTCTGCTTCCTTTACAGACACTGTCTCTGCTGCCTTATCTTCAACTATGGTCTCTGTTACTTGAGCTACTTCTTCATTTTTGCTTTCTGCTTTTAAAGACTCAGCATTTGCTGGAGCATTTATTGGAGCTTCAACTTCTGTAGTGGAAGATGCTTGTACTATATTCTCAGCTGTTCCTTCTGCTGTTACCTCTTCATTAATCTTCTCTACTTCTTCCTTGTTTGCCTTTTCCAATTTAGCCTTTGCTTCAATTTCCATTAAGGCATTTCTCATTTTCATAACAGCTTTTCTTTGAGGAGTAACCTTTGGTTTCTCAGTAGATCTTACTTTATCACTATTAATGCTTTCACCGATGGCCTTTGATTCAGAAAGGCTAACAGCCTTCTTGTTTCTACTTTCTTTAAACCTACTGCTTGTCTGTTCATTACCATTTGCTTCAGCTACCTCTAGCTTCTTTTCCTCTCTTATCTCCATGATTAGCTTTACAGTCAAAAAAGCTATAATTATGAGAAGTATAACAACAACAATACTAGATATTAAAATAATTTTGTCCTCTCTTAAAGCCTCTAAATAAGCTCCCATCTTCATTCCCTCCAATACTTTTAAACGTTAGTTTAGTTCATTATATTCAAGATTAAATTGCGATATACATCAGTTGCTGTCTTTACTTATTTGCAATCTTTTTCACTACCTTAATTACTAAGGTGCCCCTACTTCCCTCATAATAGTAATTTTCATTTTTATCAAGCTGTAATCCCTGCCACCAGCCTCCTGTTAATGCTTGTATCAGCTTAATAATTGCTAGCTGCCTTGTATTTTTTCGAATAGTTGTCTTCTCCTTTTCTAATAATTTCACCAGCTCAGCCCTATTAGAAATAAGCTTTTTTTCTGCAAGCTCCTTTATGTAAGCTGCCATAATAGCTTCTGGACCTTTAGACTTAATGATGCCTGCCTTCATTTTATCTATTACCTGATGGAGTTTGGGCAATCTACTAAAGCCCTTTAGTGTAAACTGAAAGCTCTTATATTCATACTGCTTTGCACTGCCATCGATTAATTGATTATCTACACCACAGTAAACTCCATTTGGTGCCAAGCCATAAGTATAGAGTAAATCTAGCTGTTCCTTTGTATACATTTTATTGTGTTCAAGGTCTCCTGCAGGTGTTTTAGAAATATAATATTTTAATACCTTCTGCCGACATTCTGCTAGCCTTTGCTCATATACTAAATTTAAAATACAATCTAAACTGACCTGCTCCACTGCACAACTCCTATTTATAACTGGTAGCTTGCTTATATTGAACTCTACTAAAGTATAGTTTGAATCCTTGTACTCCTGATTTTCTAAATGCTTGTACAGTTGTTGCACACCAAGCTCCTGCAAGAATTCTAAGGTATCCTTACAAACCAAGGCCTTAAAATTATCTATATTTATGTCCCCATTTTTTAATATAGTTTGTTCTCTAAAAATCTTGGCTTTAAAAACATTGCTGCTAAAGCCTACTGCTCTAGCCTGTCTTGGATTTATAATTACCCTTCCCGGTATTTCATATCGCAAGGATATATTTAGCTTTTCCTTAGAAAAAACTAACTGTGAAAAGTCTGCAGTCAGCATAGCCCCTTTATCCGCTCTAAAGGAATTGTAGCCATCCTGTACCTTTTTTCCTATTCGCTTGTACACATCCTTATTAAGGGGTATAAACTTATCACCATTTTTCTCAAAGGTCTGAAGCAGCTTCAAGATACAAGGACCTTCCTCCAGAGACTCATTTTTTTGCACTAAGCCAAAAAGCATTCTAGCTGGCTTCCATACCCTGCCGTTAAATTTTATTTTTTTGCCATCCCCAGCTAGCTTCAGCAGGTCCATGCACCTTTTTCTTTCCTTCACCGTAAAAGAGTTCATAACAGTATTTACGAGATACCTGTCCTTTAAATTGTAATACAATACTTCTATACAACTCTTGGAATCTCCCTTGCTGTAATAGATGTAGGCTAGTTTATATAAAAAATCCTCCAATTGCTTTTCAGAAATTTTGCCAGTAATTTTATTTGGATTATAGCTCTGTTCATTAATTTTAAAATTTTTCCTTTCCTCCTTAGGTAGCAATATAAAAATCCTGCTTTTCTCACCTAAGCTTAGTTCTTTCCTTAAGTATTCCCTTTCTAAGCAGAAACTCTCTTTCTTTAAAAATACTATTATGGTCTCTTTTCCTTCTGTTTTCACTTCTATAAACTGCTCCCGTACATTATTAGCTTCACTAGCAGCCTTTGGTAAATTGCAGTTGAATTTAACTAAGGTATAAGTAGCCTTTCCTATACTAATAATGGACTTTTTTAGTATCATCATACCTCCAAATTGATACGTACACATGTTCCATTATTAATATATGAGCTACCATTCAAAATAATGTATGAAGTCTTATAAACCCCAGCTTAATACTCTCAATTTATATATAAGCAGGCCCTACCAACTCCTTTCATAGAATGTCTAACTTTCCGTAAGCTATATTACAATTTATACCAAATATTATATCACACTATTATTCATTTTTGTAATATTTTTACGTATAATACTGGTTTAATTTTACTACTTTTTTTAAAAAATTTTTCAAAAAAATCATATAATTTTATATATTAGTTTGTTTACAGTCAAAAGCTGTGATATTATATAATTATCACAACAAATAGTGGCAAAATGTGCTCTTTTTTTGTCGCATTCATCCAAGAGGAGGACATACCAATGTTCGGAATACGAAAGAGGTTTAATTTTTCTAAAGAAATTGCTTTTTTTCATACTTTTATAACTCTTTTGCTAATTAGCTTAACCTATAACAATAATAGTTCTATATCAATAATTAGTTCGGTACTATTCATTGTCTTATTATCCTGTACCTTCTTTTTTCGGTCAAAGTTAATTATTAAATATGTTTTTGCTGTAGCATCCCTTGCTGCTTGTATAATATCCATAAGATACTCCACTCTAAACTTTGGCTCCTCTATGCTACATACTTATTTTATTACTGGAATTTATGTATTCTTAGTGTCAGATGTAATATTTCCCAACATAGTTGGCCTTGTACTATCCTTTATTCTTCTACTTAATACCTCATATAATTTGGCTGGCTATACCCATGGAATTATAACCATGTCTCTAATCAACAGTATAACCCTCACAGTAGTGGGCTATCTTATAAGAAAATATGTAAATCAACAGGATAATTTGGAAGATACTAACGATATTTTACATTACAACATTTTACACGATTCTTTAACAGCCTTACCCAATCGTGTTTATTTTAATAAATGTGTAGCTGAAGCTACAGAGCGTCTAAAGCAAAATAAAAATGAGCAATTTGCTGTGGCCATCATGGATTTAGATCGCTTTAAAACTGTTAACGACAGCTTAGGTCATAATAATGGAGATATTTTATTATCAAGCGCTGGAAAACGTTTACTAGAACTAGCTAACGAGAATATATTAGTATCACGCTTTGGCGGAGATGAATTTGCCTTATTAATAAAGGATATAAAGAATAGGGACGAAGTGATTAATCTACTGGACAAGATTCTTATTTCTATGAGTACTCCTTTTATGATAAATGGTTATAAAATAATTACATCTGCTAGTATTGGTGTGGTATTTTCAAACGAAAATTATACTACCCCTGAAGAATATTTGAAGAATGCAGATATAGCCATGTATGAGGCTAAATTTCAAGGAAAAGATAGATATGTTATTTTTGACGAGAATACGCAGAGGCGAATAAGTAAAAACTTGAAGCTAGAAAATGATTTAAAGCATGCTTTAGAAAGAAATGAACTACTTTTATACTACCAGCCAATTGTATCTTTAAAAACAGACAAAATCATAGGCTTTGAGGCTCTAGTTCGTTGGAACCATCCTGAATTAGGTCTGGTGCCTCCAATGGATTTTATCCCTATTGCAGAAGAAACAGGCCTAATAATACCCATAGGCAGATGGATTCTTCAGGAGGCCTGTAGACAAGTTAGTCTTTGGCACAAGCGTTACAAGGGAACTGATTCACTTATTATAAATGTAAATATGTCTGCTATGCAGCTAAAACAGTGGGATATAGTTGAGCAAATAATGGAAGTAATCCGCGAAACCTCTATATCTCCTAGTAATTTAAATATTGAAATTACTGAAAGTGCTCTTATCACTGATGTAAGAAACTCACAAATCGTATTAGAGCAAATACGAAACTTAGGTGTAAGCATACAAATAGATGACTTTGGTACAGGCTATTCCTCCTTAAGCTATCTACAGCAATTTCCTTTCAATGTTATAAAGGTAGACAGAAGCTTTGTCCAGCAACTAGATAGCAACGGCAAAAACCATGGTGTTGTAAAAAGTATAATTCTAATGGCCCATGAACTAAATATGCAGGTGACCGGCGAAGGAATAGAAACTAAAGGTCAGTTAATACAGCTTAAGGACTTAGGCTGTGAGCATGGTCAAGGCTACTACTTCTCCAAGCCTCTAAACAAGGATGATGCCGAAAAATTACTAATAAAATATTTTAATGGTGCAAAATAACATCAAAAGCACTGCCATCCTTTTTGTGTTTAGCACTTAAGGAAATTAAATGGATTTACAAAATAATTGAGGCTGTTACTCAACTAGCAATACCGTTAGTTGAGTAGCAGCCCTTTCTTTTTACTCAATATACTTTGATCCTTCAATTCTGTCCTCAGCTTGACCCTTAATCTCTTCAATAATAGTTCTGTTTAAGACCTGCAGTTGAGCAATCTGTAGTTGCAAATCATCATATCGCCTATTAAGATTATTTACTAGCTCTCTAACATTAGCTAGCATGCAATTTACGCTATCCTGAGAATCTTTTATCTTATTTTGCACATTTATATCCATTATAAAGTTATCAAAAAAATAGTCTGCAAATTTTTCAAAGGAGCTAATATTTACATCTAAATCAAGATTTATGTTGACATCTCTTAATTCCCTTGAGAAAGTATTTAAATAGCTGTTTGCTTTTGAAACGTAATCTATAGCCTCATCAATACTAGAATGCTTCATAGAGGTGACTAAAAATCCACCTCCAAGTATATCCCATGTTCCCATATTTTCAGCATCATCCAAGGCATCTTTAGCTTCTTCTAAAGCCTGTATAGCATTATTTCCTGCTAATATAGCTTCTTTTAGTTCATTTTGCTCTAAAGTGTACTGTGATATTTTGTCTAGGTTTTCTTGTAATCTACCCGCATTTTTATCTCCAGTGCTCAATATAAGCTCCTCTTTCTTTTTTAAAAGCTCATCAAGATGATGGTGTACATCACCCAGTTCTGATAATTGAGCTGAATAGCCTTCTATTTCTTCCTTCAAAACCTGTACAGAATTCCTACACTCATCGTATTTAAGCTTTGCTGCTACAAATTCACTTTGTTCCTTGTTCAGCCTTTCTTGCTTATTACCTAATATAGTATAAATTAGGCTCCTAAAGCTCATTCCCTCAAGTTTCTTAACATCCTTTTCCTCTTTTTGTAGCACCTTTTTTAAGGTTCTTAGACGTTCCTCCTCCTGATTAAGACTATCCTTAGCTCTCTGTAGCAACCCTTCTAACCTCTCTTTTTTTCTAACTTTCTCTTTAGCCCCTTCAATATCCTTGTTGATTTGGTCATACAACATTTGAATCCCAACCTTCAAAATCTTTTAATATGCAAAATTTCCTTGTGCAAAAACAGGAACATTTTTGCCCTCTGCGGTAATACCTGTAATTTCAAGATCTTCAGTACCTATCATAAAGTCAACGTGTACTAGAGAGTCATTTACTCCTGCAGCCAATAACTGTTCCTTTGTCATATTCTCACTATTCTTTAGGCAGGGAGAGTAGGCTCTACCTATAGCTAGATGACAGGAAGCATTCTCATCAAATAAAGTGTTATAGAACAAGATTTTTTGATTTGATATAGGAGAATTATATGGCACTAAAGCTACCTCTCCAAGATAATGAGAACCTTCATCCGTTTCTATTAAATTTTTTAGTACGTCTAATCCCTTCTCAGCGGCATAATCCACTATTCTACCTTCTTTAAAAGTTAAAGTAAAATTGTCTATAATATTTCCATTATAGTTCAAAGGCATGGAACTAACTACTCTGCCCTCTACACCAGTTTTCTTAGGTAATGTAAACACCTCTTCTGTTGGCATATTAGCGTTAAATTCTACTCCTCCAGTAGTGTATTCTGATCCCCCTACCCATTGATGGCCTTCTGGTAATTCAATGGTTAAATCTGTTCCTAGGGAATTCTTGTAATGAAGATATTTAAAATTATTACTATTTAAAAAGTCCATACTTTTTCTTAAATTTAGGGTATGCTCCTTCCAGGCAGCAACAGGATCCTCTAAATCAACTCTTACAGCCTTTAATATTGCCTGCCATAATTTATTCATAGCTTCTTCCTCAGCAAGCTCAGGGAAAACCTTTCTAGCCCAGGCAGCAGTAGGTACAGAAACTATAGTCCAGGCATTTTTATTGGCCATAAGTCCGTCATAATATTCCTTTAATTCCTGAGCAACAACCTTTTGTTGTCTTGCAATCCTGCTTACATCTACTCCTTTGAAAATTTCAGGGTCTGAGGCTAAAATTTGAATAAAGGCCGCTCCATTGTGTAAATTGGTTAAATTAAAATCCTTTTTCCAAGAATTAATCTCATCAAAAACCTCATCTGGTGCTTGTAAATATCTTATCCTGGACAGTTCATCATCTTTCCACTCCACATGTACATCCTTTGCCCCAGCCTTATAAGCCTCCTCTGCTATAGCTCTAACAAAATCCGCAGTTTCTATTGGGGCCATAATTACTACTGGTTGACCTTTTTGAACATTTACTCCAGTATGTACTACTAGCTTTGCATATTTCTTTAATATAATTTCGTCCATCTTTCTTCCTCCGTCCTTATATAATCATAAGCTTATATTTACATATTAGCATAGGATGGTTTCAATAGCTATATAATCTGTCAAGCTCCAGACCTTATGCTTCTTTTAATATGCAAAATTTCCCTTAAGAAACACAGGAACTTCCTTACCATATGCGGTAATGCCTGTAATTTCAAGATCTTCAGTGCCTATCATAAAGTCAACATGTACCAGAGAGTCATTTACTCCTGCTTTCAACAACTCCTCCTCTGTCATATCCCTCCCATTCCTAAGACATGTTGAATATGCCTTACCTATAGCTAAATGACAAGAAGCGTTCTCATCAAACAAGGTGTTATAAAATAGGATTCTTTGGTTTGATATGGGAGAATCATAGGGTACTAAGGCTACCTCCCCAAGATAGTGAGAGCCTTCATCTGTTTCTATTAAAGTTCTTAGCATATCTAAGCCCTTTTCCGCAGTATAATCCACTATTCTTCCTTCCTTAAAGGTTAATGTAAAATTATCTATAATATTTCCATTATAATTTAAAGGCATGGTACTGACTACCTTACCCTCAACCCCATTTCTCTTAGGCAATGTATATACCTCTTCTGTTGGCATATTAGCGTTGAATTCTATTCCTCCTATAGTGTACTCTGCTCCGCCTATCCATTGATGGCCCTCTGGCAATTCAATGATTAAGTCTGTTCCTAGAGAATTTGAATAACGAAGATACTTAAAATTTTTACGGTTTAAAAAATCTACTCGCTTTTTTAAATTTGCAGTATGCTCCTTCCATGCCGCCACAGGATCCTCTGCGTCTAATCTAATGGACTTTATTATTGCCTTCCACAATTTATCCATAGCTTCCTCTTCTGAATGCTTTGGGAAAATCTTTTTAGCCCAAGCTGCTGTAGGGACAGAAACTATAGTCCAAGCATTTTTATTAGCCATCAGACTTTCATTAAACTCATCAAATTCCTGAGCACCAACCTTTTCCTGTCTAGCAATTCTATTTACATCTACTCCCTTAAAAGCTTCAGGGTCAGCGGCATCAATTTCAATAAAGGCGGCGCCATTATTTAGATTTGTCATAGTAAAATCCTTTTCCCAAGAAGGTATCTCATCAAAGACCTCATCTGGTGCTTGTAAATATCTTATCCTAGATAGCTTATCATCGAGCCAATTAACATGGACATCCTTCGCTCCAGCACCATATGCAGCCTCAGCCAGTGCTCTAACAAAATACGCTGTTTCAATAGGTGCCGTTATAACCACTGGCTGATTCCTTTGAACATTAACCCCAGTATGTATTACAAGCTCTGCATATTTCTTTAGCATCATTTTGTCCACATTACTACCTCCTCTTTCGTATATTACTAAATCTATGTTCATTTATTAATTTACTCAAAATACTAAAAAAGTCTCCAGCTCTGCTAGAGACTCACCTTATCAAGCTATTATTTATATATATCTGAGAACTCAATATCAATCATTTGAATCCTTTCATCCTCACCTTTAGAAGCTTGCGTTGTTACTCCTTCATCTTCTAAAACACAATCCCTTAAGGCTACAATAAATTCGCTTCCCTCTCCTAGCTTGCTTTTTACACTAATGGAGCCTCCATGAACCTCCAGTAATGACTTTACGAGGGATAGACCTATACCACTACCTTCACGACATCTTCTAATGGACTTATCTACTTGTACAAACCTAGAGAAAATTTGCTCCTTTGCCACCTCTGATATACCTACTCCAGTATCTTTAACAGACAAATAAACTTGTCCATCTCCTTCATAAATATTTACGAAGATATTGCCACCTTTATCTGTGAACTTAACTGCATTAGACAACAAATTCAGCATTATTCTTTCAACCACATCAGGGTCGCAAGCTATCACCTTTTCCTCTATCTCTGTATCAAAAATAAGTACTACTCCTTTATTTTCAATATAGTCTGCTACAGATAAGGTTATATCCTCCACAACCTTTACTATGTCCATATTTCTTAATCTAATTTCAAAGTTAGCAGCGTCTATTTTAGTTATATCTATTAAATTATTGATAAGCTTAATTAATCTGAAGCAATTTTGCTTCATCATTTTTAAATATTTATTTATCTTATTATTGTTGAAATTACCACTGCTTACCATTCTCTCTGCCATTTGCTCTGCACTGTAAATAACATTTAGCGGTGTTCTAAGCTCATGTGATATATTAGCAAAAAAGTCTGTTCTGGCTCTTTCGTACATCTTTAGCTTTTCATTTGTTGCTTCTAAGATTTCCTTAGCTTTTAAAATATTCTTTTCATTAATAAAATCCTTAGCAAGCCTCTGATAATTTATTCTAGAAATTATCATTGAAAAAATTACAGATACAGCTATGTTTATTATATGACTGTACAACATTGCTCCTTCGTTCATAGAATAAACCAATGCTACTATAAGCACCACCATAGAACCTATAAACAAAATTGATGACTCCATAAAATTAAGATACAAAAAAGCTGCTAAAGTTAAAATGCAGAATATGTAGGGTAAAACTGTACCGTATCTGTTTAAATCATTAATACCCATTAAAATACACCAATAAATAGATACATTAAGAAAAATATGACACATAATATTGGTTAATTTAGTTCTACTTTTTTTGTCGATTATTTTAACTAATGCAAACCAAGATATTGCTAAAATTATCATTATTACTTGGTTGAATGGTAAATACAAACAAGATTTATACTCCTTATACATAGGAGTATAGACAAAATAGCCCACTACAAGTAGAACCGTATATATGAATATCCATATTCTAGCCACTATTTTACATTTTTCAAAATTTAATACTAATCTATGATTACGAAACTCTTCTTCATATTCACCTAAATCACTAGCTGAGATAATATTAGTTATCCTTTTTATCATCTTTGGCAACAATATCACCTACCGACCAACATTTTATACTCCAATTTATATTATATCACATAATCTAGTAATATTAATCATTTATTTCAAATATTATCTATTATTCTGCATGTTTATACATTTGACTTTACAATCTGTCAATATTACAATGTACAGTAATAGATTTAAGAGTTCTATGTCATAGGAGATGTTATTTTTGAATACTTTTCTTAATTTCTTTTATACTATAAATTATCCTGAATTTGAGAAAGATTTGGCCCAGATGGAGTTAAAATATTTGTTTAAGAAGGATATTAGGGAAAAGCAATTTTTCTCTAGCTTTTATATTCCTACCTCTAGAAGTGCCTTTTTGAAGGAATGCCTACAGGTTATGTACACTGGTAATACTGTAGATGAGCTTCTTGAGCAAATTAAGGATAACAATATAGCCTATGAGGCTTTCAAGGTTAGATATATAAAGCATGAAAAGGACACTTTAAGCCATGAAGAAAGGCTTCTAGCAATTAAAGCCATAGGCTTTACAATTGAAGGAGAAGCAGATATTCACAAGCCCCAAATTACACTTGGAGTAACCAACATTGACAACCAATGGCTTTTCGGTATCTATGAAAAGAACAATTTAGACTGGCAAGCCCATGAGCAAAAGCCCCGTTCCTATTCTAACGCCCTAGGGGTCAGAACAGCCAGATCACTGGTTAATATAGCCGCTTCTATTCAAGAGAATTGTAGGATTATAGATCCCTGCTGTGGTGTAGGCACAGTGGTTATTGAGGGGCTTGCCTTAGGTTTAAACATAGTAGGCTACGAAATAAACCCCTTAATTGGTAATAACGCTAAAAGAAATCTTGAATTCTTTGGCTATAAAGATGTTATAACTATCGCCAGTATGCATGATATTAAAGAGGTCTTTGATGTGGCAATAGTAGATATGCCTTATGGCTTGTTTAGTCGTACCACCTTAGAGGCTCAAAGAGATATTATAAGAACTACAAGAAGGATAGCCCGTAAAGCACTTTTTGTAACCCTAGAAAACATGAACGAGCATATAGTATCAGCTGGTTTCACAATTATAGACCAGAGTCAGGTATGCAAGGGTAAGTTTAAAAGATATATAGTCTTAGCACAATAAAAGACGGGGTACCGTCTTTTATTGTTTATGTATAAGAAATTAAGTTAAGCAAGCTTTTTCTTCCTAGAGCCTTTTTTAAAGTGACTTACTATTAAGGCTAAAACAGGAATAAAAATTTGCATAGGAAAATGGATATACTTAGGGGTAAAATCCAAACCAATATATAAATGCTGAATAAAGTTTTCTGCTATATAATATGCCGCCACGCTTATAATAACCCCCATAGTAAATACCAAGGCTCCATTAATTTTTATCCCCAATATCTGACTAGTAGATGCTACAGCACAATACATGAACATTCCTATCTTGATAAAGGCATTAACTGTCAATATTACGATAATAAACAAGTCCATCCTATCTAAAAATCCAGCTATTCTAATAAGTCTTAGTGTCCCCATCAAAGGGAAATTAGCTTTGCTAGCAAAATTAGCTCCTAAGCCAATAATATAGCAAATACTTATAAAAGCAAGCATAACTCCTTCCACGATAATAGCAGCAAAGGCTGCTCTCTTGATTTTATTTTGATTATTAACCTTTGAATACAGCATTGTGGCAATTATAGTTTCACCGTAAGGAAAAGTAACTAGCCTCCAGCTTTTTAAAACTGGTTTTACTATTCCCTTTGGAAAAATAGGCAGAAGATTATGCCAATGAACTATATTAGGAGTAGAGAAAAACAAAAACAATAATATTATAGCAACCATATTTAAGATTAAAAAAAAGGAGGAAGCAAGCCTACACATGTTCTCTACTCCCTTTGATACCCCATAGACCACTGTGCCTAAAAGAACTATATTAAGTATAATTACAGAATTTGAAAAACCAGCAACTATTTTAATAATAGTTATAAAGTCTCTAAATACTCTAGCTGCAATATAAGCAAAGTATACTGCATAAAGTATAGCCAAAATTCCCCCCAATAATCTTCCGAATATATCCACCATCCAATTTATAATAGTTTCCTCAGGGTAATTCCTATACAAAGAAATATAAATATATTGCAGTAAAAGACCAGGAATTATATATATCAGGATTACTAGCCATGATGATTGCTCCGCCTCAGCAGCATTAAAAAAAAACACAGCACTCCCGTAAGGAACTAGGAAAATAACAGAAAAAAGTTCGTAGGATGATATTTTCTCCTCCAAAAGCTAGCCACCTCTCTCTTAGTATATGGGTTTATACAATAATCCAGTATCCTTTACAATTACATTAACCGTTACCTTAATAGGCACATCTAAAAAAAGCTCCTGCCATTTATCCTTAATTTTTTCATACTCCTTAGGATGTTGTCTGTAAATAACATCTCCTACACCTAGAAAATCTATTTTCACATCCTCCTTTGCTGCACGTATAGTTTCATTTACTGTGTCTTTCACCATCTTTTCATGAAGGCTTTCCAACTCCTGTAGAAGTTCTGGATTTTTCAAAAAATCTCTTTCTCCTGTAATGTCCATCAAAATGCTTTTTACATCCAGATTAATATAAACCTCTGGCTTACCATTTGTAATTACGGTTTTTATTTTACTTTTGCAACCGTGAAGCCGCAAAGTTGCCTTATGACCGTCCCTTAGCCGTACAGGAGTTGTAAAAACCTTAGCATCTCCTTTTATATATTGATAACCTAAAATAATTTTTTGATCCAAATATCCTATAAGCTTATCCTCTCGAAAAACAGCCATACCGTCTAATTTAAATATACTACTATCAGAAACATTAATTTTTTCGGATGTATTAATAACACCTAAAACAGGCACTACATTATGCTTACTGGATAGCTCATCTGCTATGTGAGCCAAATATACAACTGGATGCATTCCCGCATATATTTGTCTCAAAACCATGTTGTCTATTACATTTGCCGTTATAGTATCTTCATGGGTCTTTTGTGTTATAATCTTTTTTGCTTCTCCTTTTGTAACATATATCGGTACATTAGTCTTTATCTCAGGTAGCCTTGACAAGGCATCTATTATTGGAGAAATTCCTCTTTCTCCAGCTTTTTGTCCAATAATTACCACCTTTATTTGTCCAAAGTGAATCTTCTTACCTATCCTTTCCTCCATATCATGCATTGCTTCTGCTAATGTTCCTCCAATTCCTTGAAAGGTGGGAACAACTACTCCACCACTGCTACTTTCTAATGAAACTCCGCTTCCTCCCGGGAAAGTGCTGGCAGTAAATATTTGATAGACAACCCTATACTTACCTTGATCATTATAGTCTACCGCCATAGCCATTACTATAGCCAAATCCTGAATATCCACCTTAGATTGACAAGAGGTGGTAGTAACCATTATTCCAATAATAATAAAAAGGCTTGCTATTTTTTTTAACTTTTCTTTCACTGTTTTTATTAATCCTCTCCTTTTGGATTTTTTCCTTCTTGCCTATTAACCTTTTCCTTCCATTTCGTAAAGTAAGGCTTATGTTTCATCATCCAAATTGGAGCCCTAACAATAGTATCTACCATAGCCTTGAAATCAACGGGACAAAATGGTGCCATAAAGGGAACCCCAAAGGACCTTTGGGAAATTAGATAAATAAAGATTATTAAAACTGCACAGGTAGTACCTACTAAGCCTAAAAATCCAGCAGCTATCAAGACAAGTATTCGCATATGTATAAGAGCTCTTTGCATTTCTAACTCTGGTATGGCCAGCCCAGAAATACCTGCAAAGGCAGCTATAATAACCATAGGTGCACTTACAATGCCTGCTGATACTGCTGCTTGCCCCAGAACCAAGGCTCCAACTACGCTGACAGCCTGACCCATAGATTTTGGTATTCTTATGTCCGCTTCCTGCAATATATTAAAGGTAACCATCATTAAAATGGATTCTACCATAGCATTAAAGGGTACCGTTGCCCTAGAACGAACTACTGTAGTAACCAATCTAGCAGGTAATAACTCGCTATGAAAAGTAATTAAAGACACATATAAGGCTGGTAAGGTTAAGGACACCATGAAAGCAAAATACCTAGCCATTCTAATTATCGATACTACTATGGCTCCTTGATAATAATCATCGCTACTAATCATAAGCTCAGAAAAGGTTGCAGGTAAGGTTAAAGCAATAGGAGATCCATCCACCATGACCGCTATCTTTCCCTCCAGTAGCTTTCCAGCTACCACATCTGGCTTCTCGGTCTGAAATATGGTTGGAATTATGCTTAATGGCTGATCCTGAATATGTTCCAGTATGTAATTAGCATCTAAAACCATATCTATTTTAATGTCATCTAATCGCCTCTTTAGCTCCTGTAATATTTCTTTATCCGTCAAGTTTTCCATATAACATATCACTACTGATGTTTTAGTTTCCACTCCCAATTTATACATTTCTGTTTTCAAATTTACACTTTTAATTTTCTTTCTTATTAGTGTTACATTTACGGATAAGTTTTCTATAAAACTTTCCCTAGGGCCCCGACTAGTCTTTTCCGCTTCTGGCTCCCCAATAGCTCTAGAGGGCGGATTCATCATGGAAGCAACTAAGGCAGTACTGGCTCCATTAATTAGTATTACTACGCTACCCTCTGTAATAGCTTCACTGACCTTATTTACATCCTCATAGGTATTATCAAAGCCAATACCAAGCAAGGACATGGTATATTCTAAATTACTAGGCTCAGGGCTTCCCTGTGCAGGACTTGAGGTTAGGGTGTTAATTACATTATCCTCCAATATTTCTTGAGGAATCATATTATCCAAATACATAACCTTTGCCTTATAGGCTGGATTATTGGCTATATTTATATCCCTAATCACAAAGTCAAAACAATTACTAAATATCTGCTTAAGGATGGCTTCGTTTTCTTGAAGATTGGTGGTAAGCTTCCTTCCCCCTGTATTATCATTGTCCTTAGGTCTATTCTCATTGCTATTTCTTAATCCTTCATCATAAGCCTTTGAGCTTTTCTGAGATGAAGCCTTATCACCGCCTCTTCCTAGAAGCTTCTTAATTAGGCTAAATGATAGCATATTTACCACCCCTTGGGTTTATTATTGGAAACAGAGGTGTAAATTATACTTACTTAACTTATAAGTTACTTATTTATTTCTTAGCCCTTTCCACCCTTACCTCCTTGCCCTTTATTGTAGTTTTCTGCAAGGCCTTAAGTACAGTATCCCCCTTGCCGTTTAGTATATCTACATAAGATACATTATCCTGTACATCTATGATGCCAATGTCCTCTCCGGTTACCCCTTCAATAGCGGTGATAGCTCCAACAATATCTCCAGGCCGCATCTTTTTCTTTCTTCCTGCATTTATATAAATCTTTGTTACCTCATTATTTAGCAACTCTCCCTTATCAGCCTTTAATTGAGGAGCTTCCCTTTCCTTTTTCATAAACTCTTTCTTAGCCCCATCTGCCGTTTCCTTAGAGGGTAACTCCACCCTTGGAATCTGGTAGCCAAGATACTCTTCTATGCTGTTAAGATACTTCTTCTCATAGGGCCCAGCAAGGGTCACCGCCTTACCAGCCTTTCCAGCTCTTGCGGTTCTCCCTATTCTATGAACATAGCTTTCATTTTCCACAGGCACATCATAGTTAATTATTAGATCTAAATCTGAAACATCAATGCCTCTAGCTGCCACATCGGTAGCTATAAGTATTCTGAATTCTCCTCTCTTAAAGAGCCTCATTAACTCTAATCTATCCTTTTGCTCCATACCTCCATGAAGAGCCTTAGTATATATTTTTTCCTCCTGCATCCTTTTATTAAGTTTATCTACATTTTCCTTAGTGCTGCAAAATATTATGCAGCTTTCTGGGTTTTCTATATATAATATTCTCTTTAGTAGCTCTAGTTTTTCCTCCTCTTCCACCTCATATAACTCCTGCACTACCCTTTCCGATACTAAAGTCTCAGAAGCTATCTCTATTTTCTCTGCAGTATTAATATACTTTTGACACAGTCTCTCAATCTCCTCAGCCATAGTGGCAGAAAAAAGCATAGTGGTTCTTTCCCTAGGCAAAGTATCTATTATTTCTCCCACCTGCTCTATAAAGCCCATATTAAGCATCTTATCCGCTTCATCAACAACAAGGTACTTTAGCTTTTCAAGCTTTATGGTACCTCTATTTATATGATCCATAACCCTGCCCGGTGTTCCTACAACAATATGGACTCTTTGTTTTAATTCCTGCACCTGCAGGCTCATAGGCTGCTTACCAAAAACAACGGCACAGCGTATCCTCTTAAATCTTCCTATGTTTGCAATATCCTCTTTTACTTGTACCGCTAGCTCTCTAGTAGGAACAAGAATAAGCCCCTGGGGAAATCTCTCCTCAATATCTATCCCTTCACAAATGGGTATAGCATAGGCCGCTGTTTTACCACTGCCAGTTTGAGACTGAACAATTAAGTCCTTGCCATTAAGAGCCTTATCTATAACCTTGCTCTGAACCTCTGTAGGCCTTTCGTAGCCCATTAAGCTTAGAGCCTTTAATATTTCATTACTTAGCTTAAAATCTTTAAAGCTATTACTCATTTTAATCCCTCATTTTTAATAGATTTTCTTAATTATATACTATAGAATCAATTAATTTTTAAAATATTATTCAAATTTATACTTTCTCTAGCATAGTATAGACTAGTTAATATATTTTGGATGGTGGTGAAAAAAGTTGAAAAAACTATTGGCTAGTTTTTTACTTATATTTTTTACTATATTTCTAACAGGCTGCCAGGGGCTTATACCTAATGAGAACTTTGATAGCCTGCCGCAGATAGAAACCAACGCAGATAAATCCTCCAGCGACAATGAAAATAATACAGAAGCTACCAATACCGATAATAAAAGTGATAGCAACAGCCTTGATTCCCCTTATAATATCAAGGATTATTATCCAATGAAGGCTAATACCCAGTACATATATGAAGGAACTGGTAACGAATTCGCCTCCTATTCCCTTTGGACTGACTACATAAAGGACAATAAGGTCCAGCTAAGGATGGAAAATGGCGGCACCGTCACCTCCAAGGTTATTGAAAATAGCAACAATGAATTAAAGCTTGTTTTTGAAAAGGAAGAAACCTACTATAGGGAAGATTTCACTAACAAAACGCCTAACAAAGAGGAAATATTACTAAAAGAACCCCTGGTAAAAGGTACTCAGTGGACTTTACCTAACGATGAAATCAGAACTATATCTAACGTTAATATAGAGATTACTACTCCTTCTGGTAGCTACAAAGCCCTAGAAGTTACTACAAAAGGAAAGGATTCTGAAAGAATTGATTATTATGTCTTAAATGTAGGCCTAGTAAAGTCCGTTTTTAAATCCAATGGAACGGAGGTTGTGTCATCCTTAAAGGAAATTAGAAACAATGAAGCTTTAAAAAATGAAATAACTTTTTATTATCCAGATAGCAAAAATGATAAATTATCATCCATTAAAAAGACTCTAACCTTTAAAACAAATGATATAACCAAAATGGCTATAGAAAAAGAATTTAAGAAGGTTACTAATGATGAACAGCTTAAGCTCCTTGGCCCCAATGTTAAAATTAACAGCCTATACCTTAACAAGGACGGTATGGTTTATGTAGATTTCACCAAAAACTTTGTATCAGAAATGAATGTTGGCGCCTCCTTTGAGCTAATGATTCTGCAAGCCATTACCAACACCCTTGGTCAATACTATGGCGTAAATAAAGTTTATATTACCCTAGACGGCAAGCCTTATTCCTCAGGCCATATTAGCATGAAAAAAGGTGAAGCCTTCACCGTTGATAAAAGTCAAATCATAGAATAATTCGTAATAATTTAAGTAAAATCAATTTAGGCTTTTTCTCTAGCTAATAGAAGAAAAAGCCTATTTTATCTCCAATTACTAATACTTCCTTGCTAATATTCTATCAATAGCTTTTTTATTAAAACCAACAATAACGTCCCCATCAATATCAATCACTGGTACAGAGTTTTGTCCTGATTTCATTCTCATTTCAAGGGCTCCTAAAAAGTTCCCAGATACATTTACCTCCCTATATCCAATATTCTTGGAATCAAAGTATTTCTTAGCTTTAACACACCAGGGACATGATGAGCTTGTGTATATTGTAATGTTCACTTTTTAACCTCCTCCTTCATACCCCTCTGGGGTATATTCTAATATCATTATACTCACCATCGGTATACTTGTCCCTATTTTTAATTGCAAATTTATCAAAGTTCTAGTATTTACTGCAAAAGCGCTCAGCTCCTGGCGATAGCTAGAGCCATTACCATGTATAAATCTATATTTTAAGCAAACAATAAAGGTGAAAATCTTAAAAGGAGTGATAATAATGACCACACACAACAAGCAACAAATACACAATGGACATAACGACAGCATAGGCTGCGTAGTAGATGAATGTAAATATCATGCTCAAAACGTGGATTACTGTACTTTACAGCAAATTAAGATAGTTAAGCATGGAAGTTCTGCAAATTCAATGCAAGCTACTGATTGCGGAAGCTTCGAAGCTATTTAGTCTATGAGTAAGAAAGCATCTTAAATTAGATGCTTTCTTTGCATAAGCATATTTTTATAAATTACAAAGAATTTTTCTTCGGAGATTAAAAATATGAAAATCTTCAATATAAAAAAACTAACTCTAGCATTAATATTAATAACAATTTTTCTTTTATATATTATATTTTTATACCTAGACTTACACAGTACGTTTAATGACAACACATCCGACAAGCTCAAGTATATTTCTATACTTCTATGCTTTATCCTGTCCTTACTAACACAGGAAGCTTCTTTAAGCTTTAAGGATACCCTCCTCCTACAGCTAGGACTGCTCTTTACTAGCTTGGCAGACCTATTCTTTTTAATATTTGACTTCTGCACAATAGGAGTGGCAACCTTTTGCCTAGTTCAAATCCTTTATTGCATCCGCTACCAGCCTAAAAAAGCCTATTCAACTATAGTAGGCTTTGTAATTTTTATTGTAGCTACTGCTATTGGCTTCCTGATACTTAGTATTTTTACAAAGGATATTCAACCTTTATATATGGTAGCCTTAATTTATGCCATCTGTATTATTACTAGCCTATTAAGAGCACTTAAGGCCTGCAAGGAAAAAGCCTTTCCTAGCCCAAATAGATATATGCTTGTAGTAGGTATGCTTCTCTTTATGCTTTGTGATATTAATGTGTTCCTTAGATATCTGTCTAGCAGTGTTAGATATCCGTGCCTTTTCCTTAATAAATATGAGGCTACTTATGGCTTTCTTGTATGGCTTTTTTATCTTCCTTCTCAGGTTTTGTTGGGGTTAAGTGGGTATGATTTTAGTAAGCTGTTTAGTAAAAATGTCTAGAATTGTGCTTATAGCAAAGGGCCTGTTTCACAATTGGCAAATCCGCTGTTTGTGCAACAGCTTTTGCTACTTTATAGACTTGTAATAAGATGAATTGTGATATCGGTGGTATAGTCTGGCTTTTTTGATGAAGCATGTAAGGGAATAAGTAGTTATTTGGGGGCTATGTTGCTTTGTTTTAGAAGAGAGTTGATGAATAGACAAGAGTATTAGTGGTTACTCAGATTATACTTTTTTATAATTTCCTATACAAAAATAAACATAGCCTGACAAATAGTTTTTAAGACTATCTGCCATGTTCTATAGGTGAGTCATTTACTCCCTTTGTGGCTCTGTGCCAGATTTATTCAC
>DGDR01000164.1 GCA_002385545.1 Clostridium sp. UBA3947 | reverse complement strand
ATTTAATTATTGCAAAACACAGAAGTAGAGCTTTTGGAAACTTGGGAAAGAAAAATTGTGAGACAAAAAAGATAAACATATTAAACTTGGAGGGAATTTTTGGGGTTCCCTCTTAAATTTTATAAAAATTACCTATACAAAAACAGTAATGTATGGTAAAATATAGATAAAACTACAAACAATTAAGATAAAATGTTGGATGGAGGAGCTATGAAAATTTCTACAGTATCAAGAGATTTGTATATACTTAAAATTTGGACGCTAGTTTTGCTATTTTTAATGCCGATTTTTGTGGTCTTCCTTAGAGAGTATAATGCTAGTACAAGGAACAAGGTGCTTTATATTTTGGTAAATGTCTATTTATGGTGCTCTGTGATAAGCTGGATCAGCAGAAGTGTTTTTAAGAGCTATATAAAGAAAGTAGATAATGGAAGGGATTTGGAACCTCCGGGGAAATGGTTTTCAAGGTTTATATTTTTATCAATTAACGCAGCAGGCTACATATTTTGCATGTATAACCATGTAGGTTTAAAAAAATGGCTAATATTCCTTATATTCTACAAATTCACCATGACGGTGATTATGGGATTTGTAGTAGTTAGCGATAATTATTTTATGTATAAGGATAGAATAATAATAGTAAAAAATATAGAGTACTTCAATATGAAGAATCGAAACCTATTAACTATAGTTTTTAAGGACAAGCATAAGTACATGGTAAGAGTAAAAAAGAATTTGGCTGCAGATATAAATACATGTTTATCTTTAGTAGCAAATAATGAGAGTTAAGAGGGAATGTTATGGAAGATAAGATTAGTAATCTTAATAAAACTTTCTTAATTGTTCTATTTAGAATGATGCCTTTATTAGGCGCTTTAATTTACAAAACCATAGATCTAGTATTTGAAAAGGGCGAAATTAACTATGATCCAACTATGTATATTTTAGCCAATATTTTTGTTTGGATGATGTTGATTTCCATAATAAATAAAACCTTTTTAAAATACTATTTGGTTGGTTTTTATAACAATCAATATGCTATAGCTAGAAAGCTAAGCACCGGCAAATTTATCAAGACCTTAATAGCCATTGCAGCCTTTATAAACTTTAGATTTTTTGTACAAGGGGTAGTGACACCTTATTTAATGGCAGCAGAGCTAATCCTGCTAATAATTGTAGATGCAGCTATTGAGGTTAAGATTAGGGTGTATCTACAGCAGGAAGAGATGGAGCTAGAGCTAGAAGGACAATTTGGATAAAAAAGAACAGAGCTTTATTTATTGCTCTGTTCTTTTTTGCTTTCAAGGTTACTGCCTAAACCAGATAGCATAGCGCTTTCTTTTGTATGAGCGCTTTTTTTGAAGCGCATTTCAAGATTATCTCCTATGGCCTCTTGATTGTTCTTATTGTTAGCAATTTTTCTTTCTACACTCTCTTTACCTTTTGTCATAATTTAATCTCCTTTGCAAAGTAAGAAATTTATATATATAGTTTGCTCAAAATTAAAATATATATGAAAGAGAGCATGGATTTCCTAAGCCTATTGAGACCATATAACAAATTGATTTTTGCCTGAATGCTTGGCTTTGTACATAGCATTATCCGCTAACTTAATCAAATTATCTATGGTCATTGGTGATTTTGCATCATATTCACAAATGCCTATAGAGCAGGAGATTTTTTTATTAGCAGGTATTTCAATTTTAGTATTTAAGATTTTTTCTATATCTTCCTTAAAGCCATCTTTATTGGCCATATCATTTTGAATTTTACTTGAAAGCTCTGCTGCTCTATCTATGTCGGTTCGGGAGCAAAGCATAATAAATTCATCGCCACCGTAGCGGATAATAAAATCTTCCTTGCCAGAATTATTTTTTAAGATTTCTGCAAACTTAATTAGGATTAAATCTCCTATTTGATGGCCATAGGTATCATTGTAGTATTTTAGATTATCTAAATCTATAAACAGAATAACCAAGCTATCCTTTTGATAGTGAGCAAATTGAGATTTTTTCCTTTCCTCCTCCAGTCGCTTATACAAGGCTTGTCGATTATTTACCTTTGTTAGTGCGTCTGTAGTTGCTGCCTTTAGCAATTCTTGATTTGCCTTATGAAGTTCTTGGTTTTTAATAATAATTTCACTTTCCTTCTTAAGCTTTTCAAAGGCAATAATTAATTGCTTGCAGGCTATGGATAGTATTTGAAGCTCGTTATAAGAAAGGAGCTTTTCTTCAAATTTGTTCGCAAGAAACATACAGCCTATAAAACTGTTTTTGTTCATAAGGGGAATATAGGCTATAACAGAAACATAGGGTGAAAAAGCCTTGTACATCTCATGGGTACTTGTATTAATAAGGGCCTTTTCTGTGTTGTTATCTATTAAGACTTTCAGCATAGTGTCTATATCAAAATCTGAATTATTGTTCCTTAAATGAAGGCAGTTGAGAGTGTCCTGTTCTAACAAGTACAAACCGCTGATTTCTACATAAAAGTGGGTGGTGATAAGCTCCATAACGCTATCAATTAGCTGTTGCTTTTCAGAAGCTTTGGTTATGACCCCTTGAAGATTATTCAAGAAGTTTATTTCCGTAATTCTTTTATGTAGTACAGTTAGGTTCATTTCCAATTGAGCTGCTTCCATTGTCCAATCGAAATCAAAGGTTCTATTACCGAAATCTATTGGTTTTACAGGGTGTGACTCTCCGTATATTTGATTAAGCAATATATCCTTATAGAAGCTAAAGTTAAACTCATCACATATTTTAATGCCTTCGTTAAATAATTCTATCGCTCTTTCAGTGGATTGCATATCTTTATAAAGAAGTCCGTACTCATAGTAAAATCTAGGACCCATATAGATAATAACATCATTGGGCTTTTTTAGGTAAACTTCAGCCCGTTGAAAATGCTTAACCGCCTCATCGTATCTTTTTTCTAGCTTATTAATTAGGGCTTGGAGCAATTCAAATAAGAAATACTCTTCATTTTTTTCAGCCTGAGGCTTTAGATTTTGAAGCTTAATCCTAGTTAAGAATTCATAGGCCTTGGAAATATTCCCAGAAGAACAGTGTACTACACCGATTAAGGAATATATACCAAAGGTTGAATGGTATGATAAGCCCTTTAGCTTTAGGATGCTCATAAGACTTAAGAGTTTATTTAAATAGGTGAGGGATAAGTCGTTTCTTAAGGCGAAGAAGTAGTTTACCGCTATATTGTAAAAGGTCATGGCAATTTCGTGGTGGTTCCTAGCAAGCTTTAGGCATTGAAGGGCTTTTTCATAATTTTCATGAGCAATCAAATACTCTCCCTGTTGATAATAGTAAAAGCCTATTCCGTTGTAGCTGTGAGATAGCTCTAGCTTATTGCCTAATATTTCTTTAAGCTCCTTACTCTTTAAGTAATATTCAAGGATATTATTATATTTGCCCTTTATTGTGTTTACTGAAGCCTTTGTTTGATAGGCGCAAGCAAGTCTATAGATATTACCATATTGTTTGGCTAATTTAATTGAGTAATCATGAAGGACCTCGTCTTCATGGGTAAATTGTGAATACAGACCATAGGGATTACTACAGTAATAGGCTAAGGTATTAATCATATTTAAGTCCTTGGAGAGCTGAATCAAAACTTGATAGGTCTCCCTCCATTGTGCTAAGCCACGAGTCCTTCCCTTATCCTCTGCAAGAAAGAGCAAAAGATAGGCGTAAAAGATTTGAAGTTTATCCTCTATGGATTCTGCAATTTTTAGACTTTGCTTTCCTAATTTATCTGCTGTATCTACATCGTCCTTATTAAGATAAATAAAGCCCATCTTTCGTAAAACGTTAGAGATAAGCTTTAAATTCTTTCTGTTCTGTCCATGGCTTAATAAGGTATTATAATATATTAAGCCGTTATCAAGTTCCCCTAAAAAAGTATGAACATCTCCAAGGAGATTCAACATATCAATGTAAGCTTCTTCAGATAGGGTAATACTATCCTGCATTTTGCTATTATAGGCTGCTAAAATATATTCCTTGCTTTCTGGCAGATTTAAAAAGTAAAAGCAGTCCTTGCTAGAGGCAATTAGCTTCTTTAATTCTTCTTCTGTCTTTGGTTTATAAGCTTTAATGGTGGCTTGCATAATAGGAGTTTGTTCTACAGAAAAATCTAATAGCAGCTGTTTTGAGTCTATATAATCTAAAAAATCATGCCATTTATGGTTCTTTTCTTCTGATAAATAGTTGAAGTTTTTATTTAGAGTAAATATGAATAGAATTTTTGAATTTTCGAATCTTTCTATAATGAATTTAGTAAGCTTTAAGGTTGATGTTTTAGCAAATTGGAAATTATTAACTAATACAATTAAGGGCATATTATGAGAAATTTTTACTAACATTTTAAATATGGAATTATTAAATTCGTAAAATTCGTAATCTAATTCATCGAGGAGAACCTCTTCGTATCTGCTTGTAGGTAGGCCTTTAAGATATTTACTAAAAACTTCTCTTTGGAAATAGTAAACCTGTGAATCCTCTAAAAAGCTATCAATATCTGTAGAAGTGCTGTCACTAATATTAGTTTTAATTAACTGCAGATAAGGGTAGAAAGGAGGAGTAACTTCATTATCTACTAGGTCAAAGGAATAGGTTTTTGCTTCCAAAGGATGGCTTTTTACTAAATTATCGACTATCTCCTTAATGATATCCGTATTAGTAAGGTTTAAGAAGGTGAATTTACTATTACCTTCTAATACTTGCGCCCAGAGACTTTCGATTATTTTAGCTATCAGCTCTATAGACGAACTCATTTGCTTCACCTCGGCTCAAATTAAAAACTTTAAAACACCATAATACTCCAGTATAAGTCTTATATAATATTATAAGGTATTTTTATAAGGAATAAAATAGAATATTGATAATTAATAAAGAAATATTTGAGCAAATTGCATATTT
>DGDR01000057.1 GCA_002385545.1 Clostridium sp. UBA3947 | reverse complement strand
TTCATAAACTTTTTACAGTACCTTATATGTATTTTGCGAAACGTTTACAGACCTTTTTCTAAGTTACTTTGGAAAAGGACTGAAAAAATAGTTGCTACTTCTTAGTAATATCAATAGATTTACCTCCCTGACAACCTATCTTGTTAGCCCTTCTTAAAATTATAGATAAGTTATCTTGCTTTTATTTTACTATATATGTCACAAATAATCAATACAGGTCGATTGGCATAAATCATTGTTATTTTTTCAACAAAAATGCGGTTAGCTTTCGCCAACCGATTTCCGCTAATAAAATATTGTTTTTTACTTTTTATAGTTCGTAGCACTAATATTCCATACCTTTTCTTTTCAGTCCTAAATCTTTTTCAATATTGCTTAAATTAACTTAAAGCTGGTTACATCAAACAAACCTAAATCTGTTAATCGTATCTCTGGAATTACTGGTAAGGCCATAAATGCTAATGTTATAAAAGGGTCTAAATAAGCTGGCACCCCCATATCTCTTGCCTGCTTAAGCATTTGCTTGGTTATGCTTTGTACTTGCTCACTAGGTAAAGTGCTAATAAGTCCAGCCACTTTTAGAGGAAGCTCTCCTATTATTTTACCCTCAGCAGCTATAACATACCCTCCCTGAAGCTCTTTCAAATGATTCACAGCCAATATTATGTCCTCATCATTATCTCCCGCTGCAATAATATTATGTGAATCATGTGCCACAGAGGTTGCTATAGCACCACCTCTGATGCCAAAACCCTTTAATGGAGCTACTGCTACATTACCAGTCCCCCTATGTCTTTCTACAACACATAGCTTAGAATATATTTCATTTGGTTTAAAATATCCATTTTCACTTGGAATTTCTTCATAAACCTTCTTAGTAATAATTTGGTGTGGGATCATTTCTATTACGTAATTTTTCTCCAAAGCTTTTACTTTAAGCTTGTCTGAGGTGAGATTATCAAACTTCACCGTATTAAGTATTGCTTCATCTATAGGCTTCGGCTCTACTTTAGCTAAAGTTTCATTGCTTATTATTTTGCCATCTTTAATAACCTGTGAAACGGTCATGGTTTCTAAATCATCTAAAATAACCAAATCTGCTTTATATCCTGGCGCTATGGCACCAAGCCTTTTTAACCCATAAGTTCTAGCAGTATTATAAGTTGCCATTTTTATAGCTATTATAGGATTCATACCTAAGGCTATAGCCTTTTTTACGTTCCAACAGATATGACCTTCTCGCTGAATATCTTCTAAATGCTTATCATCGGTACAAAACATAAAGTTGTATGTCGGGATTTTACTATCTATCAACCCCTTAACAATTGCCTCTAGATTTTTTGCTGCACTTCCTTCTCTAATTAATATCTTCAGCCCAACATTAACCTTTTCTAAGGCTTCTTCAAAACTTATACATTCATGATCTGTTTCAATCCCTGCGCAGACATAGGCTTGTAATTCTTTTCCCGTTACATTAGGAGCATGACCATCTTTTACTTTGTTTTCATTAATAATCAACTTCTTTAGCATATCTTCTTGTCCTTCTATTACATCCTTATAGCCCATAACTTCACCTAAGCCTAATACTTTAGGATGATTAATAAAAGGAAGCATATCATCAGCAGTGAAACTTTTTCCATTGGTTTCATATTTAGTGGATGGTACACAGGAAGGTAACATTATATAAAGATTAATTGGTATGCTTTCTGAAGCATCTAATAGAAATTGTAAAGCTTTTGCTCCAGCAACATTAACTAGTTCATGAGGATCTGCTATTAGAGTAGTTGTTCCAGTTCTAAGTACTTCCTTAGCTAGCTCGCAGGGCATTACCATGGCAGATTCAATGTGCACATGTGCATCAATAAATCCTGGACATATAAATTTATTCGTACAGTCAATTTCTATCTCTCCCTGGTAGTTACCTATCCCAACAATAGTATCCTGCCAAATAGCTATATCTCCTCGTATTATTTCCTCTGTAAATACATTTACTATATTAGCGTTTTTTAACACTACATCTGCTTTTATCTTACCTGCTGCCGCTTTGCATTTTCCTTGTAATTCCAAAATTGTACTCATACACACCAACCTTTCGCTAATTATATATATTATACAAATGTTATTTTTATTTTACAATCAACTTCTGTTCTTCAAATATCTGAATCTATCAAGCAATTTTGTATAACACTTGCATATGTACATACCCTAATCACCATATGGAATATTCTAAAAAAACATCCTTATTTTTATATTGTTTGAGCTTGACTAACAATATAAAATAAAGATGTTTTTTAAAATAATTAAAGCATCTATATATCATTTATTTCAATTCTTTTTTATAGGCACAATCATTTATTTTATTTTTATATATCATCAATTTAAACTCCTCATCTTCTCCATCTATCTTAAGGATTATAAGTTCTCCATTTCTCTCATAAGTTCCACTAACACTTCTTATTCCAGTATCAATACTATCTTCCTTCTTAATAAAGGTACCATCATCCTTGAAGATATACTCAATATTGTCTCTACTGCAATTTACATTAAAGGTTTCTTCATTTGGAATAACTCCTTCAAAACAAAGATTAGTTGGTATTAAATAATCCTTATATATAAGGTACTTACTTTCTTTTCTTAATAGAGAATCTAAAAGGATAAGCATGTTTCCTTCAACCCTATACTTATCTTCTATACAATATATACTTTTAGATTCAATAACTCTTTTGTAGATGCCATCATAATTCTTTAACTTTTCTTCATTAAATTCTATATAACCTTTGTTATCATATAAGCTGAAATACCTTCCATTCAATGTTACTTTAGGTACTAAGACAGGTTTGTTTAATAAGGAATAGGCAGTATAAAATCCAACAATTAATATTAATATTAGCAAAATGCAAATAATCATTTTTAGTCTTTTACTCCTTAAGGATAAGGGTTTCTTATTGCTTTCAATCCTACATTTTTTAGAAGTTTGTATTTTCACCTTATACTTAGCTATTTTTCTCTTTGTTATGTTATACTTTTGACTACATTTTTTTAAAATATCTTTAATTAAACTTTTAGACTTCTTTATCCTATTTGATATATTTTTTTTATGAAAAAATATAACTTTACTTTTTACAGACTCTATCTCAATTCTCCTGCCACAAGAAGTACAAAATTTATTACCTTTTCTTATTTTATTACCACATTCTTTGCAAAACATCATATGACCTCCTAACATAGATCTCATGCAACTCCGTTCCCATACTTAATTATCTTATTTTTTGAAAATATATATCAAGAAACCACTATTTACCTTATATGTTCTATTATGCCTTTTCCTATTATAGTTATATTTCCTATTTGATTCAATGATTTTAAGAAAAGTTTAAGAAAAAAAACATGCAGCCTAAGCTACATGCTCTATAATCTGAAATACTATACCACCGGTGCCATTAAAATTCTTCCAGTACCTCTATATACATTAACAAAACCTTCACCAGAAACAGCTGAACCAAGTAAACTCTTGCTAGATTTTTCAACTCTAAAATCCAAAGTATCTGACCAAGCTATTGCATAATTTCCATCAATTCTAACTTCATCATTTTCCAATATAAATTCAATTAGTTCACTTCTTGGTACAGGACTTTCTAAGATAGCTAGGCCAGCACCTCTTAGACATAGGTTAAATAATCCTTCCTGCCCTAAAACAGCTGAAGATAGATTACTTCTAGCAACTACTTTTTGCTGGACCTTTGATTCACATGCTAGAAACAAACCATCATCTAAAACCATTCCTCCCCATTCACTAACCTCTTCTATTAAAATATGCTTATAGGTTGGCTCCAGCATTAATAATCCATGACCTTGATACCTTGGTTTAATTGCTGATTCCTTAGTTACCTTTGATGAAAAAGCTTTTCCAAGTAAATCACCAAATCCTTTTACATCTGCCACCATGTTAACTGCACCAGCAGTCCATTGCATTGCTCCAGCACTAATGGTATAGGCATTGCCTTTTAACTCAATTAGAACCTGTCTTCTTCTAACATTCATTTCTGATGCAAAGTAGGCTTCAATAGCTTCAGATGCACTTACACTTAAGTCTTTTTTGTATTCAAGTACCTTCACATCTCCTCTTTGTTCCACCACAGCTATATTTTTATTGTCATATAAGTTTCTAGTCCTAATCATTTTTAATCCCTCCAATGAATTAAGTTTTAAACATAGATAAACTTATAAGCTATTTTATGTAGTCTATATTCCAATTATATTAGTATCTTTTAAGTATATAACTAAACCAAAAGGACCCCTTATTAAATATAAGAAGTCCCTTTTATAA
>DGDR01000123.1 GCA_002385545.1 Clostridium sp. UBA3947 | reverse complement strand
CCCCTCTATGGTATTCCAACAGGCAAAATTACTGAGTTTTATGCAACTGGTAAGGGCGGCCTTTTCTTAAGTGGTCTTTCTAGAGCCCTTGTAGTGAGTATGGGTACTGGTACTGCCTATGTAATGGCTGAGGGAGATAGGGTAAAGCATATAGGCGGTACTGGCGTAGGTGGAGGAACCTTGCTTGGCCTATCAAACAAGATGCTAAATATTAGAGAATTTAAAGATCTTATAGAAATGGCCAAGGGTGGAAACCTGTCAAATGTTGACCTCAACATAGGAGACATTACCCAAGACAAAATGGAGACTCTGCCTGCTGATGTTACTGCATCTAACCTTGGTAAAATAAGCGACCTAGCTAGTAAATCTGACATAGCACTAGGTATTATTAATCTTGTTTTTCAGACAATCGGTATGATGGCTGTTTTTGCTTCTCAAATGCATAATACCAAAGATGTAGTCTTGACAGGCAACTTAACTCATGTACCCCAGGCCGGGCCTATATTCGAGACTCTCCGTAGACTCTATGGCGTTAACTATCATATACCTGAAAATGCCGAATTCGCTACGGCATCAGGGGCTGCCTTGACTAAAACAGACCCCTTATAATACCCTCTCTATCTACATCTATACTCTCAGCTACTGGTTTTTTTGGCAAACCAGGCATTGTCATAATATCACCTGTTATGGCAACTACAAAGCCTGCACCTGCAGATACTCTTATGCTATTGACTGTTATTGTGAAGTCTTTAGGGCTTCCTAGCTTCTTAGGGTCATCAGACAAGGAATATTGAGTTTTTGCCATACATACTGGTAGTTTTGCAAAGCCGAGCTCTTCAATTTTTTTAAGTTCTCTTTCTGCTTCTGGCTTGTAGACTACTTTACTGCCTCCATATACCCTTACAACAATTTCTTGGATTTTTTCTTTAAGGCTTAGATCATCTTCATAGCAGTAGCTAAAGCTATTATTAGCTCTCTCATGGTTGACAAGAGCCACAACTTCTCTTGCAAGGTCAAGACTACCCTCACTCCCCTTTTCCCAAGCCTTTGAAAGGATGGCCTTTACCTTGAGCTCAGCGCATTTTTGTGTTAGATAATCAATTTCTTCTAGGCTATCTGTAGGAAAATAGTTAATAGCAACTAGAGCAGGCAAAGAAAACACATCTCGGATGTTTTCTATATGCTTCTTAAGATTAGTAAAACCTTTATCTAAGGCCTCTATATTAGGCTCACCTAGCCTATCTATTGTAATACCACCATTGTACTTAAGGGCCCTTATAGTAGCTACAATTACAGCTACAGATGGCTTTAAATCACCCACTCTACATTTTATATCAATAAACTTTTCTGCCCCTAGGTCAGCACCAAAGCCAGCCTCAGTTACTACATAATCGCTAAGCTTTAGGGCAAGTTTTGTAGCTACTAGCGAGTTACACCCATGGGCTATGTTTGCAAAGGGGCCACCGTGAATAAGGGCCGGCGTACCCTCTATGGTCTGTACTAGGTTTGGTTGAAAGGCATCCTTTAATAGGGCCACCATCGCCCCCTCTGCCTTTAATTGACCTGCTGTAACTGGCTTGTCATCATAGGTATAGCCTATGATAATACCTTTGAGTCTTTTCTTTAAGTCCTCTAGATCAGTGGCTAGGCAAAATATAGCCATAATTTCAGATGCTACAGTTATATTAAAACCATCCTCCCTAGGGACACCATTCTTTTGACCACCTAAGCCATCAGTAATATATCTAAGTTGGCGATCATTCATATCTATTGCTCGCTTCCAGTTTATCCTACGGGGATCAATATTCAAACTATTACCATGGAAAATATGATTATCTACAAGGGCAGCTAAAAGATTGTTAGCAGCTCCAATTGCATGAATATCACCAGTAAAGTGTAGGTTTATCTCCTCCATTGGCAGGACCTGGGCTTGACCTCCTCCTGTTGCACCGCCCTTTATACCGAAAACTGGTCCTAAAGATGGCTCTCTGAGGGCAATTGAGGCCTTATGTCCTAACTTTCGTAGAGCATCACCAAGGCCTATTGTCATAGTAGTCTTTCCCTCGCCTGCTGGCGTAGGGTTTATAGATGTAACAAGTATTAACTTTCCATCCTTTTTGTCCTTGACTTTTCCTTGGATTCTGTAATCGATCTTCGCCTTATATTTACCATAGGGTACAAGATAGTCTTCCTTAATCCCTATAGTATCTGCAATCTCCTGTATTGGTTTTAAAGTAGCTTCTTGGGCAATTTGAATATCGGTTTTCATCTTGTCCTCCTTAATGGTGTTTAGATATGCTGTTACCCTTACTTACCCTTATAGATAGTATCTGGTCCCTCTACTTCTAAAGGCATCTTTTATGTGATTTATCTCCATTTTATCATGATAGATTAGGAGCTCTATAATGTCAAATCTATAGCTTGAATACTTGTCCTTACAAGAGTTTATAAAATAAAGGGCGGTTTTAATATATCTTTCCTGCTTTTTATAATCTACTGCCTCTGCTGGCATACCGTAGCTAGTGGTTCTTCTTGTCTTGACCTCAATAAAAACCAAGCTATCATCTTTAGCAGCAATTATGTCTATCTCACCTGCCTTAGACCTATAGTTTCTGCATATAAGCCTATACCCATTTGCCTCCAAATAGCGACAGCTCTGTTCTTCTCCAAAGTCCCCTAGCTTCTTATTATTTCCAGACATTGCTTACCTCTATTCTTTCTTTTTCTTTATTAGTAGAAATATTTTTATAACACAAAATAGACATCTGCCTATATTATATAGATAATTTATATATATACAAGAAAAAACAGACTTAATTTGTCTGTTAATTCTATTTAATTTCCATTATAAACTATCGAAAAAGCTTGATTTTTAGCACATTTGTACTATACAAGCTGGAATTTATATAGTATAATATATTCGAAACATATATTTAATAGTTTTGTCACATTTAATCTTTCTGGTGGGGTGGTATCATGAAAAGAATCCTTTCAATCTTACTTATTGTAGCTTTACTTATTTCATTACCTCTACCTACATATGCAAGTACCATTAGTGAGCAAAAAGATAAGCTACATAATGTTAAAGATAAACTACAAGAAACTAACCAGAAGCTAAATAATAACAGGAAAACTCAAAAAACATTAGAGCAACAGCTAGAACAGGTTGAACAGGAGCTCCAAGAGAAAGAAAAAGAGTTAAGTAAAATTGAGCAGGAGCTAACAGAAAAACAGACCTTGCTCAGCAAAGTTACAAATGAGCTTAATCTAGCAGAAGAAGAATTAGAAAAGGCCAAAGATGACCTTGAGCATGCTAGACAGGAGCTAGAAAAGGCAATTCAGGATACCAAAGACCATGAGGACCTCATGGCCGATAGGCTAAGGGCAATGTACATGAACAAAAATACTTCCTACCTGGAGCTACTTTTTGAGTCAAAAAGCCTAAATGATTTTTTTGCAAAAGTGGATATGATCAAAAAAATGGTCACTTATGATAACCAAGTTTATGAAGAATTACAAAGCTGCAGAGACCAAATAGAAGATAAAAAGGACGATTGCGAAGAAAAAGCTTCTAATATAGAGCAAAAAAGAAATGATATTAGATTAAAAAAGATAGAGCTAGAAGACCAGACTCAGAAAATAAATGGTGTAAAGGTTAGGGTCTCTAGACAAAAAGAAAGCATAAAGGTCTCCCAAGAAGAGAAAAATAGGCTTAAAAAAGAATTAGAAAAAGAAGAAGCCAGACTAGCAAGAGAGCTTGATGAATTAGAACGCCAGTCAAAAGAAATAGAAAAGAAGATCAAGGAGTTAACAGCCAATAGCAAGCTCGTCTACTTAGGCGGAGTTATGGCCTGGCCTGTTCCCTATACTACACGCGTTACATCTGAATATGGGCTGCGATTACATCCAATTTACAAGGTATATAAATGGCATACAGGGATTGATATAGCAGCGCCAGGTATTGCTGGTCAACCCGCCGTTGCAGCAGCAGATGGTGTTGTTATA
>DGDR01000072.1:1053-9030 GCA_002385545.1 Clostridium sp. UBA3947 | reverse complement strand
AGATGTGTATAAGAGACAGGGGTAAGGATTATAGAGATTATCTAAGAGAAATAGTATCGGAGAAATATCTAAACATGGATTCTGATGATATTCAAAGAAAGGCTGGCTTTCTTATATTTCTTAAGTTGATGCTAGACTTAAGGTTTCCTAAGGAAAGAATAGTCTTCTTAACAGGCAATGTGGATTTATCGAAAATTATGGAAATCGATAATATAATAAGCTTTTATAGCTATTACTTGTACGATAAAAAAATGAGAACCTACGAGGAATTCATGGAGGCTATCGATAAGGTTGATGAGGACTATGACTATTATGAAAGCTGCAAGGTAGATTTAAAGCGGGAGTATCCAGAACTATATAAGAAATTAGAGGATGTTATAGAAAGAGAAAATGATATAAAGGAATGGATTAATTTATTAAGAGCAGAAAAGGAAAAAATATTAGCAATGAAAAGGGCCTCAGAGAATCCTCTGAAACCTAGAGGTAACACCTATAACCGTATGGAGCCAGTTTTCATAGAAGCAGGCTTTAATCCACCACGAGCTTTTGAAAAGCCTACAGAGTCTGTTTATGATAAATTTAATTGGGAGTTCCTTGAATGGAAGAAAACTATAGAGCATCCATACTATGAACTAAGGAGCTCCATTGTTGAAATGTGCCAAATACTAATTAATAGACTAAAGGAAATGGATGATGAAGAAGCAGATAAATTTATCATATTTAATAAGCTATACTTAAATTCCTACACTGTTGATGACAAGAAAAACATGTACTCAAGAAAGTATTTTCAAGAGCTGTTACAATATATTCAAAGGCTATTCCCCTGTAGCTTTCCAGCTACAGAAAAGGAAAGAAGGAGTATATACAGGCAGGTTATAAAGGAAATAAGCCATGATTGGGAAACCGCAATAACAGTCTATTATCCCAACAAAGCACAATATGAAAAATATAAATATAGGCTACAGCAGGGCAGCCTTAATGGCAACGGCTGCAAGCTCTATGAATACTGTGATACCTTTAGAGCTTTTGCGCAAAAAAGTGCCTATGGTGCCATCATGAAAATAATAAGGAATTGGACATCCCACAGTAAGTTAAGAGATTTTAATGAAGCTGAGGTGGGCTTCCTTTTTATTATAGCCATGAGAAGCTTCTTTGAGCTTGGCAATAAATTTGATCCTAAATATTATGAAGAGGATAAGGATAAAAATTATAATTACTACGAGTTGAAACTGCTCAAGTTGACTAGTAAAAGCTTAAGTCATGATGAACTGGTAGATAAGTTTAAGAAAAGGAAAAATAAAAAGGACGAAATTTACAGAGAAATTGAATTTGACTTGAAAAGATCCTTTGATTTACTCAGTAGAGAGGACCCTAAAAACTATCTATTTAGCTATGATGTCTTTGGAAAAATAAAAAATATCGGTGACGAAGAAAGCAAGGTTCAATGCCGTATGGAACACATTTACAAACTCTTTTGGCACTTTATGTTTAACTCCTATCTTGACTATTACAATGGGAAATACACAAACCCTAACTTAAAGTTTTGCCTGGATGATGAACTCTGTGTGACAGATAAAGAGGATGTGTTGACTTATTTGTATATGTATTCCTGGGGGTAAAAAAATGCCCCAGGGGCAGTTAACATTTTGTAAACAGATTCTCTAATTATAAAAAACTATCCACATATGAAACCTAAAATGGATAAAAATGTGGATAGTTTTTATTTACAATGTGAATAAATTATTTAAAACTTACAAGAATAATTTAGGTAGAAAGCTGCTATATTAACTATGCAGAATATAAATAGTTTTAATACTAAGATCTCTATAATTAAAGTTGTTTTATCTTAACTATGAGGAGTACCAAATTTGAACTGATTTTGAAGGGAAATCAGTTTGAAAGTATTGAAAAGGCTTAATATAGTAAGTTTATTATTGAACTTATATATTAAGTCTATTTTTATAACAATATATACGCATCCTAGTTTAAATACTAAGATATAAAGTCTAAGGAGGGAGAAATTTTGAAAGATAGCAAAAGAGAATTAATATTGATATTAATAAAGAATGAAGGATACACAACAGCCGATGAATTAGCTTTAAAAATACATATTAGTGTAAGCTCAATAAAGAGGTTAATAAATGAAATAAATGCCCAAATACTGTATCTAGTTTCGTCGAAAAGTAGCAGAAAAGGAGGATATTTCATATCAATCTAGAATTGTCTATTTAAGTGCGCTGATAGATGTTTGAAGATTTTATTGAGTAATTCTAATGGAGGGATTATGAGTAAGGTAGGAAATGCATTAAGGATGTTAGTGTTATTAAAAAGTAGAGGAAAAATGACGGTTAAAGAGATAGCCGATGAATTAGAGATAGGAACAAGGCAGGTAGAAAGATATAAAGAATATCTGGATGAAGCAGGTATTAATATAAAGACTATTCCAGGTAAATACGGTGGATATGTGTTTGAAGATATTGAATATCTTAGTGGATTAGACTTAACGGAAGGAGAATTTTTTGCATTGCAATCTGCGGAGCAGCAATTAAAGCATGATGAGTTCGTACATTTACAAGACTTTAAGTCATTGGTAAATAAGATATGTGCCTTGAAGAAAGAAAGTGCCATAAAACCTACAGATTATTTTATAAAACATCGTAGTGCCAATTCACATTTTGAAAAGGAAAAGAAAATATGGCTAGATATTAATACAGCTATAATTACATATAAAAAGATAAAAATTCTATATGGTTCACTGAAAAAGGAAGAAGTAGAGAGAGTGGTGAGACCCTACGCCATTTTTCAGTATGATGGTTCCTTATATCTAGTTGGTTTTTGTGAGAGGAGAAACGAGATAAGGCAGTTTAAGCTTTCAAGAATATCTAAATATGAAATAGTTAATGAAAAATTTGAAAAAGATAAGAATTTTAATTTGAAGGAATATATGTCAAATAATTTCGGCATATATCAAGATGAGGAAATAGAACTTAAATTATTAATTAAATATCCAATGGCACAAATAGTAAAAGAAAAGGTATGGGTTAAGAATCAAATTATAACTGAAAATAGAGATGAAAACTCAATTTTATTCCAAGCAAAAATGAAAGGTAAGGTAGAAATTAAAAGTTGGATATTGAGTATGGGAAGTTCTGTAGAAGTACTTGAACCAGAGACTTTAAGAAATGAGCTAAAAAAAGAATTGGAGGAGATGATGAAAAATTATTAAAAAAATACAAACACACCTATATATGTCGGCATTAAGTTTTATAATTAAATTAAAGGAGGTGAGTTAAGTGAGATTAAAATGTGAGTTTAAGACAGAGAAAATTCCAGTGGCAAATAGAATGATGTTTGTAAGTTTAATTAAAGATGCTCTTTGTAAAGTAAATCAAGAATACTTTGATAAATTATATAAGTTTGAAGAAAAAAATAATAAAAAAATTAAGCCTTTTTCTTTTGCTGTAATGTTAAAAGATTTTGAAATGAAGGGTGAAGAAATATCAATTAGAGACCGAGTGGTTTTAAATATAACTACCGTAGATTACGAATTTGGAATAAATATTTACAATGGCATCTTGAATACTAAAACATTCAAATATAAGGACTTTGTTTTAGAAAGACTCAAGATTTCATTAGTAAAAGAGAAAATGATAAATGAAGAGCAAGTGGTTTTTAAGACCATGTCACCTATATGCATCAAAGATAAGGCTAATAACTTTTTAGCTCCTGATGACCTCGGCTATGAGGAAGAACTAAATTACATTGTTGATAAGGCACTTAGGTCTTATAGGGGTTATGGCCTTAAGCAAAGGCTTCGATTTGAAAAGATTCTTATGAAAAAAGTAGTGGTTAAAGAGCAAATACGAGCATTTAGTGAAATAGCTGGGAAAGATACTTTTTATGTAAATGCTTATTCAGGAATTTTTAAACTAAGTGGAGATGTGGAGGATTTAAACTTTGTTTACCAATCAGGAATTGGTTTTAGGAAAGGTCAAGGCTTTGGAATGTTAGAGGTAGTATAAAGGAGGTGATATGGATGAAATTACGAGTCTATTTGTCAGACTGGTTCTTTAACATGGGAATGGTTGGCTTTAAGAGGATACTAGAACATGCTGAAACCTATGGTTCTTTGAACCTATTTGATTATGGATTTAAAGCTGTAGACAATTATATTGAGTTTGAAGCAGATCTTTTAAGAGAATTTCATAACTATTACTTTGACTATTTTTTAGATAGATATGATATGGCTAAGCTACAAGGGAGTCAACTTGATAGATATTATAATAGATGCAAAAACAAGGACAACTATACGGAGAATTTTGAAGATATAAAAAATACCATAAAGCGTAATAATGACAAAATTAAAAAGATAGATGAGGAAATATTTAAAAGGGCTGATGAGATTTACAAGAGATTAGACAGTATAAAAAAGGAAGAGAATTTAGAGGAATTAGGTGAGTTAGTTGAATCTTATAAAAGTATATTAAAGGAAAAGATAATTAATCAAAAAATTACTTCCAACAAATTCAAATCCCAGTTGTCTAAATCCTTCTATGGTCAAGTAAGCTACTTAAATGTACTAAATAGTAGCAAATCTATAGAAGAACAAAAGGAAATAATTTTTAAAGATTATATAAGACCAATCCTTGAGATAGTAACATTGAAGCAATTTATAGAAAGAGATGATTATCAAGGATTAAAGGATCATGTAGTTAATAGCTTAAAAGGTAAGAGTCTTCCTAGCAATATTGAAAAACTGTATAAAGGTATTGAAAGAAAGTATCTTAAAAAGGAAGCTGGAATTGAAGCTATTTCTCAGTATTTGTATAGCGACGAATTTAGTGTTTGTCATATGTGTGGAGAAAACCATAGTTTTGGCAGTGAATACGGGGAAGGTGACTTTATACCTTTAGCAGTAAGCACTAATAATAGCAGAAATATGTTTTGGGAGTATAACACAAGGGTACCAATTTGCGATATATGCAAGCTTATTTTATTCTGTGCTGCTGCCGGGTCTATAGATATTTACAAAGGTTATATGAACGAAAATCTAGATTCAGAGGAAAAGCAATATTATGCCTTTGTAAATATGGATACCTCTTTTCAAGAACTATATAAGACTAATGAAAATTTCAAAATGAAAAAAGACAAGGAAGCTCCTTTTAAAGAATTGATTTTTGACTTAGTGTCTACAGAGAAAAAGAAGAGCGTATGGCAGCTGCAAAACATATTATATGTTGAATTTAACTCAGACTATAAATCTAAAAATTGCAAGCTTAACTATTTTAACATACCAAAGCACATAGCAATGTTCTTGAAGGACAAAGCAGATGTGCTAAATTCCATAAAGGAAGAACGGTTTAAGGCAGAGCTTGTAGATAACATATTGAATAACGTAGATATCAAATTTGCAATAGATAAAAAGCTTAGAAAGATTTTAAGTGACGACTACGGTAGTGCAGTAGACTGCTATAAAGCAGTTAAGGTTAGATTTTACTTGAATGTTTTTAAAGGAGGGAATAAGGAAGTGATAAGCAAAGTTGATGATAAGAAAATTAAATTTATTTATATGAAGGGTCTTGAACTAAATAAATATTATGAGGATATTAATGCTGAGAACAAGATTGAATCAATAGCTTATAGGCTGTTAAATGTTGCAAAAGCCAACAATAAAAAAGATTTTATGGATACTCTTTTAAGAATACATTTAAATGCTGGAAAAGAAGTACCTTCAATATTTTTAGATATTATGACGGAGAAGGAGTTGGCCTTCGAAGAGATTGCCCATGCTTTTGTATCTGGCTTAATATCAAAGGCTTATAACAAAGAAGAACTTAAACCTGAAGATAATCAGTAGGATATAAAAAAGTAGGAGGTAGGAAAAATGAGTAAAGGTTTGACTTTAACAGTAATATTTCAAGCACAAAGTTTAAATTATGGTGAAGGAGTAGCTAATATAGCGGAACTAAAGAAGCTTACAAGGATGGACGGAAACATGTATACTTTCGCATCCAGACAGGCAATTAGATATGATATTGTTAGATTAGGACATGAGTTTTACAATTGGAACCTACAGGTTGTGGACAAGAGCAAGGGAACAGTGCAATTTAAGGAAAGTGTAACAATAAAGGATTCTGAAGAGATGGATCTATTTGGTTACATGAAGACTGCCAAGAAGAACAGCGAAGATAAAGGTGGAGCTCTTATAAGATCTGCAGCAGTTAGATTGAGTAATGCCATTTCCTTGGAACCTTACAGAAGCGATATGGATTTCCTAAATAATAAGGGATTGGCAGATAGAATTGGAGAGCATCCAAAACCTGTTAATAGTGAACAACATCTAAGCTATTACACTTATACCTTAACAATAGACTTAGATAAAATAGGTGTTGACAATGATATTCAGCTAGAGAATGAAGAAAGAGCAAAAAGGGTAAATCAACTTATGGATATAGTTAAGGTACTTAATCGTAATATTAGGGGAAGGCAGGAGAACTTATCACCATTGTTTGTTATAGGCGGTATTTATGATGTGGCAAATCCTTTCTTTCTAGGAAGAGTTAAAATTAATTCTAGAAATGGTGGGTATTTTATAGATACAGATATGATTAAAGAAACCTTGGAAACCAACATATTAGATAAGGGAATCATTGATTCCACATATATGGGAAGTTTAAGCGGTGTTTTTGAAAATGATGATGAACTTGCTAGCTTATTAGAAACAAGGGCTGGTTCCATCGAAAGCTTCTTCAAAAACATTAAGGAAGGTATCAACAGATATTATGGAGTGTGATATAAATGGAGGCTTTAAGAATAGAGCTGTATCAAGATAGTGCTTGCTATAGAAAGCCCTTCGCTTATAAAGTTACAGAAACCTATCCCCTGCCGCCTTACTCTACAGTTATTGGTATGTTACATAACATACTAGGAGCAGAAGAATATGTTCCAATGGAAGTATCTATACAGGGAGATTATGAAAGTATTTTTAATAGTTATAACACTATGTACTTTTATAAATCCAATGCTGTAACTACTATGCCCCTAAACATTCATATGCTTTATGGAATAAACCTAATTATTCATGTTACTGCATCTGAAGAGGTACTTCAACAATTATATGAAAAAATTAAATCTGCATCAGAGTATTTTAGCCTTGGTAGGAGAGAAGATTTGGCGAGAATTGATAAGGTAGAATTTGTTCAGGTGTATGAGCAGGATGCTTACCAATATTCAACTGACGGAAATTACACCATAAAAAGACCTATATATATTCCTAAAAAACAGATAAATTGTGAATTGAACGGAATTAACTATAGGCTAAACACAAGGTACCAAATAAAGAATTATATAAGGGTTTGGGAAAAGATAGATGTGTTATATGTTGATGCAGGTGAGGAGATAGATGATGGCTTAATCTTTATAGATAAAAAGTACGATGATTTAGTATATTTTAGTTAAATATTGCTGGGGGAAACTCCAGCAATACTTGTAAAGAGGTGATTTTATGTTTGTTGCAAAATCAAAACCAGAGATTGAAACTTTAAAAGAACATACAGATAAATTGCTAGAAGCATATGAAGAGTTAAAGGAGTCTTATGGAGGTAGGATAGATCAGTTAATAGAAATGGATGGAGAAAGATTTTGGCAACTATTAAAGATAGCTTGTCTTTATCATGATTTAGGTAAAGCTAACAGTGCATTTCAGAATAAAATAAAAAAGAACATCGGCATAAAGGAGTTAGCAAATTCTGAAATAATAGATATACCTCATAACTATTTATCTCCTGCTTTCTTACCAGATAGAGAATTTTCAAAAGAGGAATATAATTTATTAATACAGGCCATTGGATATCATCATGAAAGAGATAGTGAGCCAGATTCAGACTTAATAAAAGATATAATAGATAAAGATCTTATAAATAGCCTACAAAGCTTATCAGAAGAAATGGGAATGACTTTTGATGTTTTATCTAAAAG
>DGDR01000072.1:0-732 GCA_002385545.1 Clostridium sp. UBA3947 | reverse complement strand
AAGGGGTTACTTCATAGAATTGACCATGCTGCTTCAGCTCATGAAATAATTGAAGAAAGGGCTGAGGTTGGCATTGGAACTGTAACAGAAGAGTTTATAAATAATAAATTTGAAAAAGGCTTGAGAGAAGTTCAGTTATTTACAAAGAAAAATAAGGATAAAAATGTACTGCTAGTAGCATCTACAGGAATAGGAAAGACAGAGTCAGCTCTATTATGGATAGATGATTCAAAATCCTTTTTTACCTTGCCTTTGAGAGTTAGTATAAATGCATTATTCTCAAGAGTAAAAGATGGTATGAATTATGAATATACTGGTCTGCTACATTCAAGCAGCAGAAATTATTTGGATGATTCTGGCTATGAAAATTCAACAGAGATATATGAACAGTCTAAACTGTTATCTAAAAAGCTAAGTTTTTCAACCATTGACCAAATATTTAAGTTTCCTTTTAAGTATAAGGGCTATGAAAAGATTTATGCTACCTTAGCTTACTCAAAGGTTGTAATTGATGAGATTCAAGCTTATTCCCCGCAGATAACAGCAGTTATCCTTAAAGGATTAGAGATGATATATAAAATTGGCGGTAGGTTTATGGTGATGACTGCTACCCTACCTCGTATATACAAAGAGCAGTTGCATAAAAGAGGAATATCTATGGAAGAAGGACAGTTTCTCTCAGATATGAAGCGACATAAAATAAGCAACCAGGATACTATGATAGATGATGCA
>DGDR01000089.1 GCA_002385545.1 Clostridium sp. UBA3947 | reverse complement strand
CATGGAGCAGGTTTCACGCTTTTTCATGCCTTTTTTCAACTTAGGTGTGATTTCTTAAAATATCTCCTTGAACATCCCTCATAACCGCATTTCATCTCTCGTTTTTGGGTTAAAGTTATTTTTCTGCATCCTTGTTATTAAGTATTATCGCTTATTTCAGAACTTCGCAATTTACTCATCTATAATGTTTTTGAAGGGAGGACAAATATATGAATAATATACTTTTTGCATTTGGATTAACTATTTTAGCGGGTTTGTCTACAGGTATTGGAAGCTCCCTTGCTTTTTTTACTAAGAAAACCAACACTAAATTTTTATCGGTAAGCCTTGGGTTTTCTGCCGGCGTAATGATATATGTATCAATGATTGAAATTTTCTATAAAGCAAAGGATTCTCTAACAGCGGAACTAGGATTAAAGAAAGGCTCTTGGGTTACCGTAATAGCATTTTTCGCAGGAATGCTTCTTATTGCTCTTATTGATAATTTAGTACCTAGTGGTGGAAACCCTCATAATGTTCATAAAATTGAAGATATTGATTCCAAGGCTAAGTCTTCAAATTCTAGGCTTCTAAGAACAGGTGTATTCACCGCTCTGGCCATTGGAATTCACAACTTTCCTGAAGGTCTAGCAACCTTTATTTCTGCCTTACAACAACCAAAAATCGCTATACCTATTGCAATAGCTATAGCTATCCATAACATACCAGAAGGAATAGCTGTATCTGTACCAGTTTATTACGCTACTGGAGATAGAAAGAAAGCCTTCTTATACTCTTTCTTATCGGGTTTATCAGAACCAGTAGGCGCTCTGGTGGGCTACTTAATATTAATGCCTTTTATTAATGATTTAATGTTTGGCATAATTTTCGCAGCAGTGGCTGGCATCATGGTCTTTATATCTCTTGACGAGCTACTACCCTCTGCTAGGGAATACGGAGAGCACCATCTTTCTATTTATGGACTTGTAGCTGGTATGGTTGTAATGGCAGTTAGCTTGTTAATGTTTATTTAGCTTATACAAGAAAAACACTGGATATTCTACAGATATCCAGTGTTTTTCTATATGCTTATGCTGCAAGCTTTAGGAACTCATCCATAGACATGGCATACTGTATTTCCTTAGCTAACAGCTTATCTTCTCTAAATCCTACCTTGCTAAAAACTCTTATAGACCTTTCATTTTTAAAGTTAATTTTAGCAATAACCTCTTTTACCCTCCATGAGAAAAAGGCTTTCTTTAAAGCTTCTTTTATTGCATTGGAACCAAATCCGTTACCCCACTTTTCCTTGTCCCCAATAACGATTACTATTTCAACAGATTCACTTTTAGGAACAAGCTTCAAGAATCCTATAGGCTCCTCTTCATTTAAGGTTATAATAAAAAAACTCCCCTGCTGATTAAATAGTGGTGTCAATATGGGCAGATTTACACGATTTATAACCTGCCTAATAGATTCAGTAACATTTTGATCTTCGTTCAAATACCTGCTGACTTCATCATCCTCTAACCAATCAATAATCTTCCAAGCGTCAGACCTGTAAACCTCCTGCCTTAATTGAACGCTTTTATTTCCCATTTGTACAATCCTCCCAAAAGATATTAAAGCCTTTCAGGTATGATCTTATTATCCTGACGGTTCTTTTCCAATTACATGGTAATGGTATCACGATTATTACCTAATGTAAAATAACCTAAGCTGTATTACTACAGAATAACTGTTGAAATATGCGGAAATCTAAGCTTTCCTCTAAAATTGGCATTGATCTGGTAAGGCTGACGGCTTGCTAAAAGAGGAATTTACTGGATTGAGGACAAATCTGGGCATTCCTTTAATAGTATCTCATTAGCCGCTTCTATCTTCTGGTAATATTTTGCATAAGAGCTGCTAAGTCTTTTCATTGCTGGTATAAAGATATCATAATATCCACTTGTATTATTAAACTCTCTAAGGATTTTTTGTAGCTTATAGGCCGCTGAATTTTTATATTCCTCAGACTCCCTATATTTCAAATATCCCTCAATCATCTCCTTATTTTTAGCTATAAATTCCTCAGGCTTTTCAATAGATTGCCTTGTATTCTCAATAGCATCCTTTATACTTTTTGTACTAATTTGCTTATCTATCTCTGTAAGGAATTGCTGTACTTCTTCTGGAAAATTTATAGGAGGTACATTATCCAAAAACTCCAGAATTTCTTCATAGGCGACCTGCTGACTATGGCTACTTATAGGTTCATTCAAAAATCTTGAAAAATACAAGCAAATAAAGCGCCCATAATAGCCTGGAAATGCTTCCAATAGCTTTTCTGCTATAGTTTGGCTATGCTCAATAGCCCTTAACTGTGCATCTATTTCCTCAAAGCTTTTACCTTTACTAAGCTCATCTATAAGGTCTTTTTTTGCCTCTTCCCTCTGCAGCCTTAATTCCCTTTGTACCGCTATCCTTTCTAGTCCTCCCTCTGCTTCATTCCTAAGAACAGCTTTAATTTCTTCTACACTAAGTCCAAGCCTCCTTAAAACAGAAATCTTTTTTAAGGCCTCCAAATCTTCTTGTCTAAAATCTCTATATCCATTGTCTAAAACCACAGGTGAAACTAGGCCTTGTTCTACATAGTACTCAATAGCCTTTTTAGTTAAGTTTGTTATCTTACTTGTTTCATTAATTAACATATAATATCACCTCAATTTAAGCTTAAGGCCACCCCCAAGGTTATAGTCAACAGTTTTTCAATTTTTCACCCTTTGACTAAAACCTATAAATAAATTAATATAATATATGAGTGTAGGCAAAAAATAAAATTCAAATCTAAAGCTCGATTTCAATGAATTAATGCTTTTATTTGAAATCTGTAAATCATATATTAGAAACGGAGTAGATGCAAGTGGAAGCAAAAAATCCTGCAGATTTAAAAAAGCTAAAAACCGAATTAACAAGATTTATGATGTCCTATAAGTTTGGCTTGGACGAATTAAATACAAAAATCAATATACTACAGCAGGAATTCCAATATATTCACGATTATAATCCTATTGAACATGTAAAATCTAGAATTAAAACACCAGAAAGTATTTTGAAAAAGCTTTATAGGAAGGGCTTCGAGCTTTCTTTAAGCTCTATAAAGGAGAATATACAAGATATTGCAGGTATCCGTATAATATGCTCCTTTGTTTCCGATATATATAAATTAAGTGAAATGTTACAAAGCCAGAAGGATGTAAAGGTTTTAGCAGTTAAGGATTATATAAAAAACCCGAAGCCTAACGGTTATCAAAGTCTTCATTTAATTTTACAAGTACCAGTTTTTATGTCTGACAGAATGGAAGAAGTTTGCGTAGAGGTTCAAATTCGTACTATTGGCATGGATTTTTGGGCAAGCCTAGAGCATAAGATCTACTATAAGTATAACAAGCAGGTTCCAGAAAAGCTATTACAAGACCTAAAAGAAGCAGCAGAAACGGTAAATCAGCTTGATCACAAAATGGAAAGAATCAACAAAGAAATTACTAACTATAAGTCTTCTAATATATCAGAGAATGAGTTAAATGAAATTTATATTAATAATGAAAACTTCTATTTCCCAGATGACTTTTACCATCTTGTAATGGATTAAAACAGCTATTGTTAAAGGGTATACAGCATTACCGCTTAAAGGTGCTAATGCTATATACCCTTCTTGTTTTTAAAAACTTTTAGCTAGCTGCTGTGCCTCATTAATAGCCTTTTGCAAAATTGCCTCCACATCATTACCTATAACATCAAGGCCTTCAGCAGCTATAGTTGTAAAATCAGTTATACCAAAGAAGCCCATGATGGTTCTTAAATATCTATCTCCCATTTCATGAGCAGCAGCAGGTCCTTCACCATATACTCCACCTCTAGTAACGATATGGACACATTTCTTATTATTGCATAGGCCCACAGGACCATTCTCAGTGTACTTAAAGGTTATTCCTGTAACAGATACATAGTCTATATAAGCCTTTAATATAGCTGGAATGCTCAAGTTCCAAAAAGGTGATGCAATAACATATTTATCTGACTCTACAAACTGATAGGCATATTTAAGTATTCTATGTTCTCTTTTTTCCTCTGGATTACTTGAAAATAAATCTGGCAAATCATCCTCATGTAAAAAGTTTATATCTTCCCTATATAAATCTAAAGTAATAATTTCATCCTTAGGATTATTCTTTTTATATTCTTCTATAAATTTTTCAGATATTCTGTAGGTTCTTGATTGAGAATCTCTTTTTGCATCTGCTTTAATATATAATACCTTGCTCATATCGATTTCCCCTCTCTTTGTCTTTTATACCCTTCCTGCAAGCTTTTCGCCTTTTATACTGAAGTCCAATTATATTATAAGCTTATTTTACAAGTATATGCTTTTTATTTTTAACCATACCTTTAGAGGGATTAGACTGAGCATCAAAAGCAAGTACTATAAGTTTTATATAGCAGCAGAAACCACTCTCCTATTAATCTCCATAACCAATTCATTTATCCTTTTATAATCTGGATTATCAGGCAAAACGGAATTTTCCTTAGCATATTCAAATTCCTTCTCATACTTATCTACCATTTCAAATATTTCTTCATAGCTATACCTTCCATTTCTAATATCCAGTAGCAGCTCCCTATCCTTTTCCCTGTATGTGTTTATTCCCTTTCCTTCTAGTATCTCTGCTCCCATTATCAAAAGTCTTATAAGGTGCATAGCATGCTTTAACAGATGGAGGCTATCCTTCTTTTTGTTTCTATGATTTAACTTTGCATAATCCCTTAATACTTGAGACATCTCGTCATACATATTCTTTAAATCCCTTAAAGGATAATGCTTTAAGTTTATATCTATAAAGATTTCCTCTTCCAAATCTATTTTATCTGATTTATCAATGTACAGCCTTAACTGTTCCTTTGTAACAGGCTTATACCTATCAACGAAGGTCATCATTTGCTTTTCTATGCTGCCCAGTATATGCTTTTCCTTTTCCTTCTGAGGATAGTTATCTCTAGCCAAGGCATTCTTTAATCTTCTTAGTTGCTGTATGGCGTACCCTCCAAAGGAAGCATAGGCTCGCTTTGATAAAAATAAGTTTGCATTATCTCTAAGCATACGTCCTTCCTCAGTAATGATAAATAAATGCTCCTCTTTAGTGCCTAAAAGTTCTATGGTGTTAGGGTTTGCGTTTATAAGTAGCTTTACTATCTGAGCCAAAGGATAGATGGTTACATCTAATTCATGATTTTCAACTGGTTTCTCATGGCAATCCATAGTTAATATTTCTTCTGGTGAGTTTAAATATATACCCCTAAGATCAAAATCGCTAACATGTTCATCTGTGGCTATATTTGTGCCATAGGCATAGCTACCTCCAGTGGTTAATAGGATTATCCTATTCTTTAACCTATCATCCTCTCGTAAAAAGTCATATTCCCTGCTATTGATTTTTTCCTTCATTTGATTCACATTCATTCCTTGCACCACCCTTTATAGCTATTAGATTAGCAATCCTATATATTCCCAAATTGCACCCCTTAATAAATCTTCTATTGTTTAAGGTTATTTCTCAGAGTTAATCTTTCATTTATATCAATATAATTCACACATAAATATCGAAATAATATCCTATAATATCGCAACAAAAGCTACTCAGCAACTTTTAGATGTCAGAGGTGAGAGGGCAGAAATTATAGATAATTTTGCAGAGTGCAAAAATTTATTAATTATTTATAATTTTATTAAAACTATTCATTCTCGCCTTCTTCAAGCTGACTTTTAGGCTCTGCAACAGCCATTTGGCTAACAAGCTCACAGTCTTGAAGTATAGCTTCAATTCTTTTCTTGTACCTTTGCTTGTTAATCCATTCGATAAACCCTTCGTCCTCCAGAAGATTCTCTAGAAACATATCTACTATTTCCTCTTCGCTATACTGAGAATACTTTGAATAATAATTTAAAATAGTTAAAGTCTTATCTGATATTTCCCATGTAACTTTTTTCTTAGTGGTTTTAGGTTTTATAAACTTCATAACCTCGCTAGCTCCTTTGTTGTTAATCATATTCCACCTTAAGGGGCCTAATGAAGTTCTTTATGCAAGGTCCCTTCCTCCTATTTAAAAACTTAAAATTTTATTAGCAGGTGGTATCTACATAATAACACAAAATCCCCTATAAAATCTAGAAATAAATCTACAAAATTTCACCATAAATATTTTTATTTTATATCATATATATTCGCTTATTAAGCACAACATAAATCGCTTATAAATTTCAAGAGTTATTTTAGAGATAACCTAAAAAATAAAATGAGAAAAAGATTGAGATTTTAGCAGATATTCTAAAAAAATTGCAAATAAAAAAAGGGAGAGATATATTCTCAACCATATTATTACATATAGTACAAATTTTTAACTATCATTGTCTATGTACTAGATTTTAAATAAAATCCACTTACAGGTCATCAGCTCGTACTTTAACTCATAAACCCTTTCCACTCCATTTATAGTTCCTTGACACCTATATACTAGCATATGGTTACCCGCCAGCTTTTCTCTATCTACATGAAGTATTCTATCTACCTTTACTACTGTTTCCCTTTCTTCTTCGTTGGTTATTCTAAATCTAACCGGTCTCGGTGTTCCGTCTTTAGTAAACCAAGCTACAACATCTATAGGTTTTGCTAGCACCTTCAAAGCCAATCCCTCCTATACATATTTAAAAGCTGGTAGCTTGTTTATAGCTCTATAAAAGCCCAGCTTTCAGAACATTTGTTCGTATATTTATTATATAATACTTCCTTTATATTTTTCAAGGGGGTATGGCATATTTTTCTTAAAGCTCCCTTTACCCTTTCAAAGCAAAACTTCTTCCCAGCCAAGCTGGAAAGAAGTTTAAGTTTCTGCTATCTAACGCGTCTTCCAATTATGAAATCATTTCGGGTCATAGCAGAAATTTTTACCACATCTCCAGTACGAGGAGAATGTATGTAGGTATTATTTCCTGCATAAATACCCACATGAGTAGGATCTCCATTTCTCCCGAAAAGCACTAAATCTCCCACCTGTAATTCAGACCTTGAAACAGCAACGCCACTCTTTATTTGATCTCTGGTTGTTCTCCCTATTCGAATGCCAAAATGTGCATATACATACTGGGTAAAGCCAGAACAATCAAATCCAGTGTCGGGACTTGTACCGCCCCATCTGTAAGGAGTGCCTAGGAATCTAGAGGCATATGCAAGAACCTCATTGTTTGAAACTGAAGCACCACCTCTAGAAATAGGCCTTTGTGCTGTTGGTCTAGAAGTTGAGCCATTCATTTGCTCCATCTGAGCAAGAGTCTCATTTACAAGCTTTTGAGATTCAGTAATCCTTGACGCATATATTGCTTGCTTTGCCTCTAGCTCTTCAATGAGCTTCTTTTGCTCCTTTATGGAATTACTAATTACCGATATTCTCTCTTCATCGGATCTTTTTAGCTCTGCTAATCGTCTTTTTGTTTCAACTAACTCTGCAGAGGCCTTATTTAACCTGTTTACTTTTCTCTGATAACTATCAATAAACGCTTTATCATAGTCTGATACTCTTTTAATTGAATCCATTTTTGAAATAAGATCACCTAAGCCTTCTGCGCTTAGGATTAGGGATAAATATTGACTTGTACCCTTCTTATATAGACTAGATAAGCGTCTATCCATCAGAGCCTTTTCCTTTTCTATCTTCTGTTCTAATACCTTAACTTCTTTTTCTATATGGGCAATTTGCCCTTCTGTTTTCTTAATCTTTTCTTTATTTTCTTCAATTTTTATCATTAACTCTTCAATTTGTGCATCGTAATTTTGTATTTTTAATTCTATGGCCTCTTTTTCTGCTTCTAAACTATTATATATTTCTCGGTTCTCCTGTAGCTGCTTTTGTTGCTCTTGAAGCTGCTGAGATAAGGGTTCTGCATACACAGTAGTTCCATGCAACAAAATTACGCTCATAACAAGAGCTATCAGCTTCCTTTTAATACCCATCTTGAATCTCTCCTTTATCATATATTGGTTTATATGCATAAAGGCTTTCACTCAAATTCCTTATGAGTTGCCAGCATATGTACTTCGAAGTAAAAAACTTATCCTAAAGTTACCAAATAATTCGAAGCTACCTTTTAGATATATGTTGGCATGTGTTAAAATATTACAATTTATAAATTTAAAGGCTACTTCCATTTGCATATTTAATATTAAAGCAACAGCCCTTAGCCTTATGCCTATAAGCTTTAAGGGCTCCCTTGCTATTTAAAAAGAAAGGAGGCTTTTCTATGGAGGAATTAATAAAGGCTATAGCAAATGTTGGCTTTCCTATTGCCGTTGCTGCCTATCTGCTCATCAGGATTGAGGGCAAGATAGATAAGCTAACAACTTCTATTAATCAGCTTGCTACAATTCTTTCTGTAAAGCTAAATGGTAGCGAGGATAAGAAAGCTATCTGACAGCAAAGGGATTAGCAAAGCTAAAAAGCTGTTGCACAACCAACATCCTTGTTAGTTATGCAACAGCTTCTTTTAATAACCTAATAAATCTAAAACCTTTCTTTCTACATGCCTGTTTTCGCCCTTGTAAGGGAAATCGTGTATGTGGAGGGCTGGATTGAAATTTAATTCTATAATACTGTAATTTTCGTCCCTTGCCGCCGCCTTAATATCCTGGATAATTATATCTGCGCCACAGATTTTAGCTCCCACCGCCTTAGCAGCCTGCACAGCTATATCTTTATAGTCCTGATGAACCTCATCGGTATAATCGATGCTATCTCCCCCAGTGCTAATGTTGGAATTCTCTCTAAGGTAAACTATCTCTTCCCTTTTAGGAATATAGCTTATATCCTTCCCCTGTAAGGCTAAATACTCCTTCTCCACATTGCCAAGCTTTATTTTTTCAAGGGGAGTCACGTAGCCTTCCCCTCTAAGAGGATTCTTATTTTTTTCATTAACCAGCTCCTCAATAGTACTCCTTCCGTCCCCTACAACATTAGCAGGAACCCTATGCAGTACTCCTGCCACTTCATCACCTATGACTAGGAATCGGTACTCCTTACCTGCTATAAATTCCTCTATAAGTATTATGGTATCATAGCTTAAGGCTTGTTCCACTGCCTTCTTATATTCCTCAAGGTCTTTCACATCCTTTAAAATAAATACCCCCTTGCCAAAGTTAGTGGACTTAGGCTTAATCACTATATCCCTACCTTCAAACTGAGAAAAGCTCTCTACTGCTTCTTCAATATTCTTCACACTGATACCTCTAGGAACACTTATACCATGCTCTCTCAGGACAATCTTTGTTACCTCCTTGTTTTCCATAATTAGCGGGGCTATATAGGTATCTACAGAGGTTCTAGTTGCCTGTTTTATATATTCAACCTTTGACCCCTTTTGTAGCCGAATAAAATTATCCTCCCAATCAAGGACCTTAACATCAATGCCTCTCCTTATTGCTTCTGCAATTAAAAGCTGAGTTGAAAGCTCCAGTCCCTTATATTCTTCCATCATCTTTATAACAACTCCTTTAAATCCTTTCTATATTCTTCTTTGCCTGTCTTACACCGAAATTTACAAAGCTATCTCCCTTAGCCTTTGTTTCCTGATATATTCTTTCTGAAGGTAAAAAGCTTTTATCCCTCAGCTTCAAGGATTGCTTTTCAAGGCTATCCATATATTTGCTAGTTCCTGAAGCCTTATCCATAAGCTCTGCAATATAACGGCATTTCTCCAGCATGCTTTCTGCAAAGGCTTTTAAGGAAATCATTTGCCCATCATAGTGGTGCAACATTAAATCGTCCCTTCTGCCAAAGATAGCTGTAAGCTGATGGTTTGCCGTCATTTGCTCATATTCATCCTTAGCAATAAACTGGCTACCTTCAAAAAGGCAATAGTTCATAAAAACCTGTAGAAAGTACAGCTGCTCCAAGCTCATACCAATTCTTTCGAAGGGATCTATGTCTAGTATTCTTATTTCTAAATATTTTACCCCTCGCTTTGTTAATGCTTCCAGCTGACTTTCCCCCTTGCCTACATTCTGCTTTAATCGAATAGAAGAGTAAAATTCGCTTTCACTTTGCAACACATTTCCATTGAGCTGTACCTGTTCACCATTTCTGTATAGGCCAAGCTTCAAGTATTCTGGACTTTCCATGGCTAGAATTCTACTAAGCTCCCTATTATATTCCTCCATGCTATTGAAATATAAATTATGCTTATTCTGAAAGGTATCGGTATAACCAAATCTACTTACCCTCAAGGATGTGGCATATTGCTCAAGATTTTCAACGGCACCAGTACAATCAAACCAGCATTTTTCAATTTCCTCTAGCTGTTTATATATTACAGGGTAATAGGTGTAGTCACAGGAAGGAGATGCTCCAAATAAGTAGATTAATAGCCATCTGTACCTTAAAAAGTTCCTAGCTACTGCAAAATAAAGCTTATCCTTAAATTGCCTTTTATCCTCTCCTTCATTCCAATAAGCATAGAGAAAATCTATCATATTTTCGCTATAGGAAAAATTGAAATGTATGCCAGATATCATTTGCATCTTCTTGCCATAACGAAGGGCCAAGCCCTTTCTATATATTTCTTTAACCTGACACTCTTCTGTTTTAGGAAACCTTGCAATAGGAATCAAATCCTCCTCTGGAAGTCTAGGAGGCATACTAAGGGGCCAGAGAAGCTCTTCACCAATACCTGCCTCCACCTCCTCCTGAATTTCCTTTAGAGATCTGTATACCTCTTCCACTGAGTTAAACACTGGAGTAACCATCTCAATCTGACTTTCAGAAAAATCGGTAGTTATCCGAGGATTTCTGCATTTATCTCCAAACACCTCAGGATGGGGAGTTAAGGACAAATCTCCAGAGTCTGTTACTCTTTGAGCTTCTCTCTCTAGCCCAAAGCTCCCTTCTATCAGAAGCCTTTCTTTTTTATTATTTATAATCAAATCTGCAATCTGAGAAAAATTCCACAGCATGATGTCCTCCTGTAAATTTATTAATATCAATTATAGCAAAGATTTCATTAGAAAGTATTAATTATTTAGCTCTACTATATTTTATGTTAGAAAAAAATAAAGAAACTAAGCATTTGCTTTTTTAGCAGATGCTTAGTTTTTTAAAGTAATTACATTAAGTAAAATCCCTAATACAAAACTCAATAAATTCTTTATCTCTAGCCTTAATGAAACTTGCAAAATTCTCTAACGCCTCTCTTATCTCATTTATCTGTTTAGTACTAGGCTTTGTAAATGAACAATTATATAATATTGTCCAACTTTCAAGAGCTCTCTGCCCAATTAATGAAATACTCTCATTGTTATCTGCACAAAACTCAATAATATATCTGATAGAGCTCCATTTACTTAAGGAGCACAAGAAAATCTTCTCTTGTTACTTCAGATTTTATATTCTTAAGTACAAACAACCTATTAAATGGATTAGAATCTTTCATTATATTTTTTATAATAGTTCTAGTATCCATTAATTTTGTTTGGAGAATTATTTTATAGCAAGCTAACCTAAGCTTAGGGTCATCTGTTTCAAGGCCATTTATTAGTTCATTGGAGCCTTCTTCACTGGAGATAATTGATATAACTGAATTTACCACTTCAAGGTGATCATCCCTTGAACATTCTTTTAGCCTTAATACTAAGTGCAAATTCCTTACAAAATCCCTAGCATATTCAGGCTTTAAATATCTCTTTATTTGCTTTTGGGACATAATTCTTACCTGTCTTACCCAATCGTTTAATCTAATCAAAATATACGGTATAGCCCCTCCAGTATTCATATCTGAAAGAGCTAATATTGCCTTTTCTCTAAAGTATCCACTTGGATGAAAACTACTGAGCCCTAATATCGAAAATTTTTCCTCCTTTGCCATTAGTGGGTGAAGTAATTCTATAGGATTACTATTACTCCATTCATAATACCATTCATAAGAAGTCCGTTCCCTAAATATTATATCTAATTTAATTAGGTCAGTAAGGCTTAAAGATTTCAACACATTGCTAATCACTGTAGCTGCTTGTAACTTTATACTTTCATCACTACTAAGTAATAGTTGAAAGACCTCTGGTATTTCTGTCAATTCAATATTGTCATTAAGCAAGTCTCTAGTTCTAATTTCCTTAATATAAGCTTGCTGTATTCTTACTGTTTTATCAAGGCTTATCTGTTTGGAATTATTGGTACTTTTAAATAAGTCCACTATTTTTTTAATCATATCCATATCACCTTCTTTTATCACCTTAAAGCTACAAAATCTATTATTCTTCAAATCAATATTAATTTCCTTCAAATTGCATATTTGGTATATTTGATATAAGTAGTATATAATACAAATAAGTACTTATAAAAAAGACAATGAATCATTAATTATATGAGGTAGAAAGATGCAGTCAGTAGATTTCGTTAATATTAATAGAGAAGGCCCTATGCTTATAATCCATCCAACAAGGGAAGAAGATTTTATATCAATTAAAGAATGTTTACAAGGTCAGAAACCACCGCAAAACAAATATGATGATGAAGAAATCCAACTTGCAGATATTTATACAGAAACTTTCTGCAAAAATAATGTGCATACATTGATACAATATGCAGAGAGAGACCAGGCATATCTCTTTCGTGCTTTTGAAAAGAAGGAAAATAGTTATGTTGGTGGTGTTATTATAAAAACTATTTTACGGAAGAATTTTCAGTGGGCTGAGGTTGGGTATTGGATCCTAAATCAACACTGGGGAAATGGCTATGGCAGTGAAATGTTAAAACTAGCCATTGATATTGCCTTTAATGAACTTTGCTTTCATAGGATAGAGGCTCATATCATCTTCCCAATCTGCTCTTAAACGGTTTCTTCTATCCCTTCCTATTTTAGCTGCCTCCATAGGTGAATTTGCTAATCTTACCATTTCAAAAAGTTCTGTACCAATGAATTTATGAGCTTGAAAGAAGTGTTCACTAGTTGTCCAATATAAACCATCATACTCAAAGCCATATGGTGCAAAATTTGAAAAGCATCCGTATTTATCCGTAACCTTATAAACCATTAGCTCAATTTACTTTTAACCCTAATTTTGATATACTTATATATAAGATTACAAATTTATATACATTTTTCAAAACAATATCGAAAGAATAAAGGAGATGTTTTTATGGATGGTTTAACAATTTGCAAAGTATGTGGAAAGGATGTAGCTAAATCAGCAAAATCTTGT